>JAFYLS010000074.1 GCA_017550035.1 Clostridia bacterium | reverse complement strand
CCACTATGAGCCAAAAAACCGCTTATACCATTGACACGGCACTCAATAAAATGTATGGAGGAAAAGGCTCTGTTTCTATGGATTCCCAGGCTGCAAAAGAACATAAGACTCAATTGCAGTTTTTTGTTGAATTCTAAACACACGTCCATCATCGCCCTGTTCGGGGCGATTTTTGATATACAAGTGTTTATGCGGCAAATTTCTCGCTCTTGAAAGCCTTGGAAACCATTGAATAACGGACAGTTTCATGGTACGATGTCAGGGAGCGAAAACCAAATAACACACCGATCCATTTCCATAATGAATCAGGAGGAGAAAACATGAAAGTATCCATTTTCACCAACCACATCGGTTATGACAGCGCAGATACCAAGTCCGCCGTCTACTGCCGCCGCGGCAGCGAAACGCCCGTCAAGTTCCAGGTTATGTGCGACAAGACGGATGAAGCCGTATACGAAGGCACGTTGTGCAAAGCAGGCGAAGTGGATAACTGGCAGACCGGTTACTACTACACCATGCGTTTTGATGAAGTGACCGAAAAAGGCCAGTATTATATCGTGGTCACCGATGACAAGGGCGAACAGGTGCGTTCCTATCCCTTCCGCATTGCTCCCAACCTGCTGGAAGTGGACACGCTGACCGCCGTAGGCTATTCCTTCAAGGCGCAGCGCGCCACCGGCGAATACGGCGCTGCAGACAGCAACATTCCATTTCAGTTCGGCCTGATCCCCGGCCGCATTGACGCCCACGGCGGATGGTACGACGCTACCGCCGATTACGGCGTGCACCTTTCCCATCTGTCCCATACCAGTTATTTCAATCCGCAGCAGGCTGCCTTCTCCGCCTATTCCTTTTTTAAGTTCAATGACCTGATCGACGAAGCGGAATACCCCTACTACACCATGTTCAAGCGCCGTCTTCTGGAAGAAGGCATGTACGGTGCAGACTGGCTCATGCGCATGCGCGCTCCTTCCGGCAGTTTCTATGTAACCAAGCGGCGTACCATGGACGCCTACGGCCCGGTCAGCAAAATGCGCATTATGGGCGCCTTTGCCCGCGAGCCCAAGCGCCGCAAGGGCGGCAGCACCTTTGCCGATCCTTCCGATTTCCTCCTGGAAGACTTTGAAACCTCCTTCCGTGCAGGCGGCGGCTACGCCATTGCTGCGCTGGCCTATGCCGCCCGCACCACTTATCCTTCCGAGTACACCAAGGAAGACTATCTCAAGGCTGCCATCGCCGCTTATGAATATCTGGAAGAAAACAACTGCCGCTACTGCAACGACGGCAAGTGGAATCTGCTGGACGAATACTGCGCACTGGACGCGCTGATCGAGATCTACAAGACCACCAAGGAATATGACTACCTGCGCCGCGCCCGCGCAATGGCCAAGCGCATCATGGCTCACTACGTGCCTGTGGACGATACCATGGGTTACCTCTCCGTCAACGAAACCGACCGTCCCTTCTTCCACGCCGCCGATGCCGGCATGCCCGTGGTCAATTTGCTGAACTACGTTGCCATCGAACGGGAGCAGGCAGACAAACAGGCCGCCATCGACATCTGCGAAAAGGTGATGCGCTATCAGCTGCATGTGACCAACAAGGTCGCAAACCCCTTCGGCTATGCCCGTCAGTACGTGCAGCACGGCGACGGCAGCCGCTGCGACCAGTTCTTCTATCCCCCCGACGTGGAAACTGCGCCCTGGTGGCAGGGTGAAAACGCGCGCCTGGGTTCTCTGGCCACCGCTGCCCGCAGCCTGAGCTATGTGACCAAGTGCGAAACCTTCAAGAAGGAACTGTGCAAGTTTGCCGATGACCAGATCAACTGGATCCTGGGCTGCAATCCCTTCGACGCCTGCATGCTGGAAGGCGAAGGCCGCAACAACATCGACTACTTCTTCGAAGGCGAACGCCGCGACTTCATTCAGTGCCCCGGCGGCATTGTGAACGGCATCACCAGCGGCATTCATGACGAACACGGCATTGCCTTCTGCGCCGACCGCACCGAAGACGTGCCGGACAACTGGCGCTGGGCCGAGCAGTGGATTCCCCATGCCACCTGGTACATGTATGCGCTGTGCATGAAGAAGCGCTGATCCTGAGCATACCCTATCCTGAAAGGAGCGCTGCCTCTTGTCCGCGCCGGCAAAAACCAAATCCCCCAAGGCGCCTTTCCCGCTGTATGTATTCATCATTTACTTTGTATTCTACGCAGGTCAGGCCATTTACTACACCTACAACAACGTATTCCTTTCCCAGAACGGCCTCAGCGACAGCATGATCGGTCTGGTAGGCTCCGTGGGCACGATCCTGCTCTTTCTGGTGCAGCCCATGTGGGGCGTGCTGGCCGATAAAGCCCGATACAAAAACCGGGTCACCGCACTGACCATGCTGCTGACAGCCGTCATGTGCCTGTGCATGTATCTGTTTAATGCGCCCTGGTGGACCGCCATGTGCGTGGTACTGATCACGCTGGTGTTCACCCCCTCCCTGACGCTGCAGGACAGTTGTGCGCTGGAGATCACCGAAGGCACAGGCTGGGACTTTGGCAACGTGCGCCTGGGCGGCACGCTGGGCTACATGCTCTTTGCCTTCATCGTAGGTTCCCTCATGAAGGACATCCGCTTCACCTACCTGATTTTCGCCGTCACCAGTTTGCTGACCGGCATCATGGTATGGCGCATGAAGGTGGAGCCCCGGACCGATACCGCCCCCAAGGCAAAAAAGGAAAAGACCCGGGTGGATTACAAGGCCATCATCCGCAACAGACCGCTTCTGTGCCTGATCGTGTATAACGTGACCTACTCCATCGCCATGGCCTTCTCCCGCTACTTCAACATTTACTACACAGCGGAAATGGGCGCCACGCCCTTCATGCTGGGCATGTGCACCATGACCAGCTGCTTTCTGGAAGTACCCTGCTTCTGGTTTGCCGGCAAAATTCAGAAAAAGCTGGGCATGATGAACACGCTGACCTTTGCAGCCTTCACCCTGATCCTGAAGTTCGTTCTGCTGGCCGTGGTGCAAAACCCCTGGACCGTGGTGTTCGTCATGATGATCGGCGGCTGCACCTACCCCCTGTTCCACTTCTGCATTCTCAATCAGATCAACGAGAACGTGCCTGTCAACATGCGCGCCACCAGCCAGAGTACCTGCGCCATGCTGAGCAGCATTTTCAGCTCCATTCTGTTTGCGCCCATTGCAGGCAGATGCTCCGATGTGCTGGGCGGCCCGGCTACGCTGCTCATCGGTGCAGCCGTTATGACGCTGAGCACGCTGCTGTTCCGTGTGGTGTACACCCGCTTGATGGCCCGCCGTGCGTAATATGCCCTGACTTCTCGTTCTAAACCAAATTGACGCCCCCGGCTTCCGGCTTGCAAACAGCTGGAAGACGGGGGTTTTTTGTACATGCTTTCCGCATGATCCGTTAGCAGAGTATCCTGACTGAACCGCTGCACGCAAAACGGCCTCACGCTTGTTTTCAGCAAGTGTGAGGCCGCATGCATTTGGGTAGTTTGTTTTTGTTTTTGGGAGAAGACTCCGCTTCCGGTTTACCGAACCGCTTTCCTCCGCAGTTTCAGCAGCACCAGACCGCT
>JAFYLS010000073.1 GCA_017550035.1 Clostridia bacterium | reverse complement strand
GGAGCTGAGCGCCCGCAGTGCGGGATGCAGCGAAGCGGAGGAATCAACCGAAACGAGCTATGAGCCGATAGGCTCAGAGCGACGATTGAGGTTGCGGAAAGTGGATTCGAGCGAAGCGAGAAGACGAAGGGATTGGTTCTTTCCCAGTATCTTACTGCTTTAAGAACTCGCCAAGTGAGTGCGATCCGCAGTTGTTCTCCGGAAACCGGAGAACAACGTAAACCTTCATCAAATAAAGCCCGCGAGAGAATCAATTCTCTCGGCGGCTTTTTTGATGAAGAAGGCGCAGCGGCGCAAAGCGCCAGCTGCACCGGCGGATCGGGCGGCTGAGCCGCCAGCCAGTTTCGACCGTATTGGGTGATGGCATATCTCCGTGCTACGACATGCATCTTGTATGGTATGGCAATCCCTCAGGCGCTGCGCGCCAGCTCCCTTTACACAAGGGAGCCTTTTGGGTAACGCCCATCCCTCGATAAGCAACATGTCGGGGGACGGAGTAACGGTCTAATCTGAGTTGGTCGAAAAATGAGGTCCAGGAGGCCAGCCTCCTGGTCAGGGTTTGGGACGGACAGTCCCAAGAACAGAGAGTGTTTTTCAATATTACTATATCTTAAGGAGGTACCCATGGAAACTGAAATGCTGACGCGTGAAGACGTGAAGGCCATGCTGGAAGAGCAGGTGCAGACCGCTGTGAAAGACGCCGTGGAAACGGCGGTGGAAGCGGCTGTCCAGACCTTGCTCTCCCGGAAGGAAGAAGCGCTTACCCATCAGGAGCAGGCGCTGAACTTGAGGGAGAAGGAGCAGAAAGCTCTTGCACTGCTCCGTGAAAAGGGTCTGCCCGATGAAATGGCGCCCGCCCTTGCCGCAATGGACGAGGAAGAGATGCTCTCCGCCGTGAATGCGTGGGAAAATCTGTTCCGCCGGCATGTCATGCAGGCTGTGGAGGAAAAGCTCCGCGGCACCGCCCCCGAAACGGGCGTGATGCAGGACATGAGCAATCTCTCCGATCAGGACTATTATGCGTCCTGCTACCCCCATCTGATTTGAGAATTTAAGGAGGAAATGAAAAATGGCCAATCAGCTGATGACTGTAAAGGACTTTGCCCGCGCTGCGCTGCCCCGCCTGATGGAGCACCTGGTGTTCCCCAACCTGATCTATAAGGACTATTCCGACGCCTTTGCCGGCATGAAGGGCGACACCGTGCAGGTGCGCAAGCCCGTGGTGTTCACCGCCGGCGAATTCGATCAGGAAAAGGGCGTTTCCACCCACGATATTGTGGAAAGCACCGTGGACGTAACGCTGGACAAGATTGCCACTGTGGACGTGGGCATCGAAGCGCTGCAGGGCGCGACCAGCATTGACGATATCACCCGCGTGTTCATCGAGCCCGCTGCCGCCGCTCTGGCCCAGAAGATCAATTCTGACGGCCTGATGCTCTATCAGGACGTGGGTTCCTGCGTGGGTCAGGCGGGCAAGACCCCTTCCGCCCTTTCCGATTTTGCCGCCGCCCGCAAGCAGCTCAACAAGCAGAAGGTGCCCGTGTCCGGCCGCTGCGCCGTGTGGGACCCCGAAGCCGACGCCGCCTTTACCGAAATTGACGCCATCGTCCATGCCGAAAAGTGCGGTTCCACTCAGGGCCTGCGCGAAGGCGCCATCGGCCGCGTGATGGGTATGGATAACTACATGACCCAGGCCGTCAAGCACCACGAAAGCGGCACCATGACCGGCTCTGTGACGGTAAACGGCGCCCACGAAGCGGGCAGCAAGGTGCTCAAACTGTCCGGCGCGGAAGGCAGCCTGAAGAAGGGCGATGTGCTGAAGGCGGGCGAATACACCTTCGCTGTCGCCGAAGATACCGACCTGGCTGTGGGTCAGGTGAAGGTGACGAACGAACTGCCTGCCATGGCGGGCGGCGAACAGGTGGAACTGATCAGCGACCACACCGCCAATCTGTGCTTCCATCCCATGGCCTTTGCCTTTGTCACCCGTCCCCTTACCGCGCCCGGCGGCGTGGAAAGCTACACCACCACCTACAACGGCATTTCCCTTCGTGTGGTGCGCGGCTACGACATGAAGTACAAGAAGGAAATGCTGTCCATGGACGTGCTCTATGGCTTCAAGACCCTCTATCCCGAACTGGCGGTGCGTGTCCTTGGCTGATATGCATGAGCTTCTCAGCGCATTGAAAATGCGTCTTCCGGAAGTGAAAAACGAGGAGCAGGATTCCCTGCTCCTCGCCCTTCTTTCCGACGCGGAAGCGCTGATCAAAAACCTTTCCTGGCAGGATGAGGTGCCCAAGGAACTCCAAAATACCCAGGTGCGCATTGCCGTGATGCTCTACAACCGCATGGGCGCGGAAGGCGAAGCTGCCCGTACGGAAGGTGATATCCGGCGAGCGTTTGATTTTCTGCCTGCGGATATCAAAGGGGAGATCATATCCCGCCGCATGGCAAGGACAGGTGGTTACAGGTGAGAATCACTTTTCGTTCGGGCAGGGATGTGGTGATCAACGGATGCATACACCGGGCCCGGGTCTATCCTTTGGGGGATGACGATCAATTAAAGCAGACGCCCTGGGGGCTGCAGGGGCAGGAAAAGGTAAGGCTGCTGCTTCCGCCCCTTGCGCAGGTCATGGTGCGGGATGCATTGGTGCTGGATGGCAAATTGTATGCCTGCTGCGCCGTCAGGTTCTATCCCACCCATGTGCAGGCGGATTTCAGGCGCAATGCCCTGTAAAATAGGAAATTATGACGAAGTCAGTCAAAAAAGCGTGAAAATCCTGCCGTGAGCAGGATTTTGGTATTTTATGGGGCTTTTTGTAACAAACAGGGCGGTAGGTGGGGGAAGGAAGGGAATAATGAAGAAACGGGTCAAAAAATGGGGAAAAACCTGCTGTGAGCAGGATATCGGCCTTATTTTGCCTCTTTTCGTAATGAGTAACATTGATAACCCAAGAAACAAATATGCGGAACCGGGGTGAAAGCAATTGGACGGATGGCAGCAGGCTGTGCTGAAACTGCAGAAGCAGGCAGCAGCGCTTGAAAAAGCAGCCGCAGATGTAACAGAGGAGCTGGCCCGGCATAGTTTTGAACGGGCGGTGCGGCTTTCGCCCGTGCGCACGGGCAATCTCCGTGCATCCATTGAGCAGGAGAAAAACAGGGTGTTCACCTTCTGCCCCTACGCAAAGGCGGTGGAAATGGGAACGCTGAACCGTCCGGGGCGGCCCTTTCTGCGCCCGGCTATGGATGAAATGCTGTTTCGTCAGCGGGCGGAGCAGAGGGGAAAGGAGGCGGTCACTTGATTGACAGCGTGATAAAAGAACTGAAGGATTTTCTTCCTTTAAGAAGGGCGGATGAAGCGGCAAAGCCTTTGCCGGCGGTGATCTTGACCCCGGTGGAAGAGCGGCTCATCTTTCGTGCGGACGGCAGGGATTACCTGACGGACGTGCTTTTCCGCGCCGATGCTTACGGAAAAGATCTGACACAGACCCGGGCATTGTTTGCATATGCCCGGAAATTGATCACAAACAATAAACCCTTCATGCGCACTGAACAGGCGGATGAAGCATTTGACCATGAAAATTGCGTGTACCGTGTGGGCGGCTCTTTCCGTGCCCACGGCGTGATAAAGGAGGAAACTTGATGAAAACGGTACTCAATTCCGGCACCTCTCTTTTTGCAGCGGTGGACGGCGAAAAGAAGAAAGTGGGTCTTCTTCGCGCCATCAGCGAAATGAAAATGGACAGCGATATGGTGGACGTGACCACTTTGGATGCCATGAATGGCTTCCGCACCTACATGCAGGGCCTGAAAAGCGCAGGCGATATCACGGTGGACGGCTTCCTTTCCAAAGATGAAGAAAGCCAGGTGCTGCTGCGCAGCCTGTTTTTGTCCGGTCAGGCGGCGGAATGGGAAATCGCCTACCCTGACGGGGAAAAATGTCTCTTTTCCGCGCTGGTCAAAAGCGTGTCCATGGGCGGCGGCGAAGTGGATCAGGCTGCGCGCTTTGCCTGCGTGCTGAAAATCAGCGGCGGGGTGACGTTTGCATGATGAACCACCTGCTCATCATCGGCAAAAAGCAGTATCCTTTGCGCTTCACGGTCAACAGTGTGTGCTGTCTGGAAGAGCAGTACGGAAAAGGGCTGCACAGCGTGTTGTGCACCGATGTGCTCAGCGTCCGTGCCCTGCTCTGGTGCGCGCTGCTGGATAAGAACCCTCACATGACCTTGGAAGATGCAGGCAAGGTGCTGGATGAAGCCCTGACCCATGGAAAGGACCTTTCCTACGTGGCGGGCAAGTGCGCGGATGCGCTGAAGGACGCCGGTTTTTTTCGGCATGCGGAGAGACGGTAAACACGGCGCAGTCCCTCCGCAAACAGTACCTGCGCCTGATGGACAGGGCAGCCGGAAGCGGCATTCGGGATGCGGAAAACCTGTGGCATTTGACGCCCAGGGAAATCATGGCCCGGCTCAAAAGGGAAAAGGCGCTGCGGTATGCATCGGACAAAATGGCCTGGGTGATGGCAAGGTATATTGCCCTTGCGGTGCACTGTCCGGAAAAACTGCCGCCTGCGCCCATGGACCCTGTTGAGGAGGGCGGTGAAATGATGTCGCCTGATGAAATGAAAAACAGAATGCGTGCCTTGGGAGGAGTGAAAAGGGTATGACACTGGAAGAACTTTCCATTATTTATACAGCGGATGCAGCGCCGGCGGTTCAGGAGATCCGGCGCCTTATGGATGTGCTGTATGATGCATCCCGGGAAGCGGAACAACTGGCGGCGGATTTTTCCGCATCCGGCGTCCGGGCTGGGGAAGGGCTGGAGGAGGGCATTCTTTCCTCCCGGGAAAGGGTGATGGCGGCGGCCAGAGAAGTGGCCAATGCCGCAGCCGCCGCATTGCGCGCTGCGCTGGAAATCCATTCCCCTTCCCGGGTGACCATGGATGCGGGCGCGCAGTTTGCATCCGGGCTGTATACGGGCATGATGCAGTCTGCAGATACCGCCTTTTCGGGGCTGAACCTTTTGCAGACGCCTGTTTCCATGCCCTCCGGCGCGGGTTTTGACAGCCCGGTGGAAAAGGGCGATGCGGGGGATATCCACATCACCGTGCCCCTCGAAGTGGACGGCTATCAACTGGGCATGGCGGCTATTGAAAACATCAACCGCGTCAGCCGCATGACGGGCCGCGCCGAGCTGAGCATCTGATTTTTTGACCGGAACGATAAAATGATACGACCGTACGGGGTCGGAAAGGAGACGTTATGATTCTTGTTGACGGACAACGCATTCCGTCCCCCACGGAATACCGCCTGGCCTGCAGCGAAAACAGGGGAACGCGGCAGGTGAATGCGCTGGGTGAAACGGTGCGGGATGTGATGAACGCAAAACGCCGGGTGGAAATTCGTTACAAACGGCTTTCCCACCAGGATGCGGAAACGGTGTTTGCACTGTTGTCTCCCGATAGGGAGGTGCAGCTTTTCTGCCCCCTTCCTCAGGGCGATGAAACGCTGCGCTGCTTTGTGGATGTGCTGCAGGCCGGCCTTTTCTGCCGGATGGAAAACGGAGAAAACTGCTGGGCGGATGTGTACATCCGTCTGGAGGAGGTGTAAGGCATGGATATTGCTGCACTTCTCAAGGCGCCGGTGAGAAAACTGTCGCTCCGCGGGCAGATGAAATTGCCCTCCGGCAAGGAGATTCTTTTGACCGGGCGGGATATATTGTCCCTGCGCATCACCGAAGGCGTATCCGACGGCATGCTGCTGGGCAGCTGTCCCTCCGCCCAGATGAAACTGACGCTTTCCGACCCCGAAAACCGCTTTCTCCTGCATGGGGACAAGCGGGGCGCGGTGTTTATTTCCGGCGCGGAAACCCGAATGTTTCTTACCGTGTGGGATGAAGAAGAGCACAAATGGAAAGAACGCCCTCTGGGCGTTTTTTATGTGACGGACATGATGGGCGTGGAAAACAGCGCAGCTTGCGTGCTGCAGTTGACGGATGCGCTGGGGTGCAAACTGGACGGTGCATATGCGGAAAGCGGATTGTATCCCTGCAGCGTGGGGGATATGGCGCTTTCCATTGCCCGTCAGGCGGGGATGGCGCTCCATGGGGATTTCCCCGGGGCGGATATTTTGATTACATCGCCGCCTGATTTTTCCGGTTTTTCCCTTCGCGGCGCATTGGGTGCGCTGTGCGCATGCTGCGGCTCATTTGCCCATATGGACAGGGAAGGCAAACTGTGCATCACCCCCGTTAAAGACCCAAATGGCGCAGCGCCTTATCTTCTGGAAGCGAAAAATGCTTTGATCCGGAAGTATGGAGAAACGGCGTTCGGTCCCGTGCGGGCCGTCAAGGTGAATACCTTTTACGCGCCCCGGGATGCGGAGGACGGCACCCGGCTGTATACCGAAGAGGTGGGCATCCTTCCGGATGAAGTGGTGTCTGTGGAGCGGAACCCCCTGTTTGGCTATGGTCAGGCGCATACGGATGCGCTGGGGCAGCGCCTTCTCCATGCGCTGCAGGGGCTGTATATGGAAAAGGCTTCCCTTGTGTGGCAGGGCGACCCGGACCTTTTGCTGGGCCGCTGTGTGGAAATGCGGGATAAGCGAAATGCCGTTACCTTTACATCCGTGACGCGGCAGGTGCTTATCTTCGACAAAGGCTTTTCCATGCAGACGGAGTGCACCCTGCGTCCCCGGGCAGCATCCGGCGCAGGCATGGTGATCACCGCATCCGGCGGCATCCGGGGCGCGTCCCTCACGGGCAGCATACACGGAAATGTATTGATTGACGGCACGCTGGGCGTTACAGCCTTGAAAGCAGGCAGCATTACTTCCAAATATATAGCTGCGGAAGCCATCGATACCGCGCACCTGACAGCGGGCGCCGTGACGGCTGAAAAAATCAAATCCGGCGAGATCACGGCCGTTCATATCGCTGGCAAGACCATTACAGCGGAACAACTGGCAGCGAATCTCATTACGGCAAACAGCGGGCTGATTGCAAACAGCGCCATCGGCACGGCGCAGATCGCAGACGGCAGCATCACCAGCGCAAAGATCATTTCCCTGAATGCCGATGTGATCGATGCAGGAACCTTGAAGGCAGACAGGCTTTTGCTGGTGGGGGACGGCGGCGTGATCTATGAGATCAACGCCCAATCTTCCGGCCTGAGCATGACCGAGCTGCAAAAGGAACAGTATCAGAAATACCTGAACGGCACGGTGATCGTGGCAAAGAGCATCACCGCCGCCCAGATCGCCGCCAAGACCATTACGGCCAAAGAGATACTGGCGGGCACCATCACGGCGGCAGAGATCGCCGCCAATGCCATCACAGCGGAGAAAATCGCCGCCAATGCCATTACGGCCAACAAACTCTCTTCCGATGTGGGCAGCAGTCTGGATATATCCAGTAATACCGCCATCACCAGCATCGTGGGGGCTGTGAATGGACTGAATGCAACCCATGTGCAATTTGCCACGCCTTCCAGCGTGAAGAAGGGCGATGTGTGGGTCAATACGGGTGCAAGCACCTGGGCAAACCTTCAGGGCATGACCTGGCAGACGGCAGCGGCACAGCCCTGGGGCCATTACTTCAACGCCCTGCCCGTAACACGGGTATGGGACGGTGCGAAATGGCAGACGGTGGCAGACCAGAGCGTGATCGTGGATCAGTACACCCTGATCGACCAGACCAATGAAAAGATCACCCATCTGGCCACGAAGGAAGAACTTTCCGGCAAGGTAAGCCAGACAGTTTTTGACCAGACGGCAGAAGAAATGTCCATGCGCATTGAAACGCTGGACAAGAAAACCCCGGATAAGGTGGTAAACACCGCCCTGACCCTTGACCAGAACGGCATCGACATGCAGGGCGGGAAGGTGAATATCCGGGCAGGAAGCGCCATGCACATCGAAGCGGGCAGCGCCTTCACCGTGGATGCGCCCAATTTCAACCTGGACGAAAACGGCAATGCTTCCATGCAGAATGCTTCCGTCAACGGCAACCTGACCAATAACGGCATCGCCGTACTGACAGCAAAGAATCTGGTGGTATCGTCCACCCAGCCCACCGCACCCGTGCCCGGTATGGTGTGGGTAAAGCCTGTGGGCAGCACGGCGGCCACCTTCCTGTACAACAATGCTTCGGTGCAGTCTTTCAAAGCGTTTGAAACGGCCCACACCCTGACCAATGCGGGAAGCGCTGCAACCGCCAGCGGCACCTATACCTACAATGTGAAAATCCCCTACAAGGTGACCGGCAATGTGAACGCCGCCCGTTACCTGACCATGTATGTGAACGGCGCAGCCATTTTCACCGATGTGGCTCTGGAAAAAACGGCTGGCACCTATGTGCTGGAATTGGGCGGTAGTCTTTCCCAATGGCTGGGAAACAGCAACAGCCTTTCCTTCACCTTGAATCTGCATTACATGCAGGGCGATGACGGCACGCTTCACAATGTGCACAGGGTGGATGTGGGCGCTATTGACTTGAAACTGTACGCCAAATCCAATGCAGCCAGTGGCTGGAGCGGCACCGAAGTGCAGGTTTACAATGGATGACGAAAAAAGTCTGCGAAGGAAGGGGACGGGGGCCCCGCCGTAGCAGGCGGCGCACAAGCAATAAAGTGTTGAAAATGCGGACGCTGAAAGCGGACGTATGACGCAACAGTTAAGGAGTGATGATATGGCTACAACGACCACAAACTTAAAACTGACCAAGCCTGCCGCATCGGATGCGGCGGATATTTCCGTGCTGAATGCCAACTTTGACAAGATCGATGCCCTTGGCGGGTATGGTTTGGGTGGAAGTGCGGTAAGCGTAAACGACTTAAATACCGCATTAAACTGCGGCTTTTTCTGTTGGGGCAGTGACTGCTTGAATGCGCCGTTCGGATACGGCATGGGGATTACACTCAACCGCTTCAATGGGCGTTATACGCAATTGCTCTTTAACCCGTGGATGGGCTCCTTTGGCGAAATTGCCGTAAGACACTACAACGGGACGGAGTGGTTGCCTGTTGAATGGGTGAACCCTCCCATGTCCCTTGGCGTGGAATACCGCACCACGGAAAGGTGGCAGGGCAAGGCGGTATATACCAAGCTGGTGGATTGCGGTCAGGTGACGGACGGGAAAACGGTCTATTATTCGGTGGATGGAATGACCCGGCTCATTCGTCATGCGGCGAAGATCACCACCGCAACCTTCGGCGATATCAACCTGCCCTATATTTACGGCGATATGGGCAGCAGCTACACGGCGTACTGTTATGTCAATGCGGCATCCTGCGGCTTCAAGGTGGGCGCAAACGCCACCGGTCAGGGCTATCTGCAAATTTGGTACACCAAAGATTAAGGAGGGCGTGAGCGATGAAATGGCTGAAATATACATACCGCTCCGTGGTGCAGGAACAGGACATGGAAGGAAATCCTGTGGAGCGTGAAGTGTTCACCGAAATGGCTGTGCCGGACAATGAAAATGGCCGTGCCCTTGCCGAAAAGGAAGCCTATGACGGCGTGATCGAGGAATACGATGACGGACAGCCTGAACCTGTAAAACCTGAAACGGATGAACCCACATTTGATGACATGGCTGAAGCAATCAAGGAAGGGGTGAATGAGGTATGACAAACCGTGAAATTGTGCTTGAAACCTTGAAGCGTTCCGGAAAACTGGTTGCTGAATCTGTGCAGCTGCGTGCTGCCGATATGACCGGCACGGAACTGAACAATGAAACCGATTACATCCCGGATTTTCGCGCCGCATGCGGTGTAATGAACATGCTGAACCGCAAAATCGGTTTTGTGTGCAAGTCTTCCGCCGGGCGTGTGGTGAAGCTGCTTCAGAACTATGACAGCAGCGTGTTCACCCAGGAGCCGGAAGACCTTCCTGCCCAGTGGGGGTTCGTGTGGTCGAATGACCCTCAACATGCGCTACCTTTTGTAGCAATGAGCACCAGCCCCTATATGACGGGCAATGTGTGCGAGGAAAACGGCGGGGTGTACCGCTCAAAACAGGACAACAACGCGCATGCGCCTTCTGCTTTTCCCGAAGGCTGGGAACAGATCATCTAAAGTAAACTGAAAAAGAAAAAAACAGTCAAATAGCCCCCGGGCGTATCTTTTGCTGCGCCCGGGGCATACAATGACGGGAAGGAGAGAAGGGAATCCTGTATGGAAAAAATCTGGAAAAATATGACGGGTGTGCTGTTTTCTGCAGCCACGTATCTGGGCTGGCTGCTGGGCGGATGGGATGCGGCGCTGGGCATTATGTTCATCTTTATGGGGGTGGATTATGTGACCGGCGTCATGGCGGCCTTTCACGGCAGCAGCGATAAAACGCCCGGAGGCGGCTTTTCCTCCCGGGCGGCTTTTGTAGGGGTGACCAGGAAACTGGTGATGCTGCTCATTATCATGCTGGCGGCTGCGCTGGACCGCTTGATGGGCACGCAGGGCGTGTGCCGCATTGCATCCATCGGTTTTTATGTGGCGAACGAAGGCATGTCCATTGTGGAAAACGCAGCCAGGCTGGGCGTGCCTTTTCCGCGGGCGCTGCTCAGGGTGCTGGAAACGCTGCGGGAGAAGGATGAAAACGCAGGCATTTGATGTATTCCTTCTATATTTTCTTCTATAATATATTACACTGCTCCGGGAAGCAGGGTGCGAAGCGCTGCCCGCAGGCAGATGAATACCGGAATGGAAAACAGGAGTCCCCAGATGCCAAAGAGCATGCTGCCCAGCGTGAGCAGCAGCAGCACGTGCACAGGATGCAAACCTGTGGCGCCTGCCATCATGCGCGGTGCGATCACCATACCTTCCAATTGCTGCACGATCAGCGTGATTAAAAGGGCCCACAGCATGGTGCCCATGCCCTTGGACATGCCAAACAGCACCACGGGAATGCCGCCGATGATGGGGCCGATGTAGGGGATTATTTCACATACCCCCATCAGCAATCCCAGCACCAGCCAGGCAGGCACCCCGGCAAGGGCCAGTCCTGCTGCGGTCAGCCCCCCTACGCACAGCGCCACCAGTACCTGGCTGCGCAGATAGGCCCCTGTTTCCCGGCGCATGTCCTGCACCGCTTCCAGCATGGAGGTGCGGTGGCGCAGGGGAATCAGCAAACTGGCCTGATAGGAAAACATTTCTCTGTCCCGCAGGAAATAGTAACCCAGCACCGGGGCAATGAAAGCGGAAGACAGCTTGTCCGCTGCGCTGCGGATGCCCCTGATCAGCGCCGGCAGAACGCCTGTCAGTTTTTCCGCGCCGCTGCGCAGCAGTTTTTCTGCGTTCACGGTATCGGAAATGGGAATGCCAAGCCGGTCCAGGATGCTGTTGTTGGCGATTTTGGTCAGCATGTTTTCGCACCACGTCAGGATGGTGGGAATCAATTCCGCCGCCGTACGCATTTGCTTCAGAATGGGCGGGATCAAGAGCGCAATGAGCCCGGAGAGGATCAGCAGCAGCGAAAGCAGGCTCATCAGGCAGCTTAAACCCCGGGGAAAGCGTTTTTCATATAATTTTGCCAGCGGCAGAGCGCACAATGCCAGCAGCACGGACAAAAGCACCTGAAATAAAAGGCGCAAAAGGGGACGGTACCACAGCACCATCCCCGCAGCCGGAATCAGAAGGAGCAGCCAGATCTTCCGGAACCTTCCGTCCGGCAGGTACGGTTTTGCATTCTTTACCATGACATGCACCGAAGCAGCCGCTTCTTCATCTTATTCATGCGTTTCATGGCGCATGCGTCCAGGCGCATCATGCCAAGGCCGCAGAGGAAACCAACCGTCATGCCCAATGTGATCTTCGCCATTGTCCTGTGTCACCTCCTCCGGGATCAGTACATGCCCCGTTCCGCTTGCTGCGCAGGGGCGCACATGAAAACTTGTAGCCAGCCACCTTCCCCGGATCATGTCGTCCACCGGCCCCATGGAAACTTCCAGCGCCACCACCTGCAGCGTTTCATCGTGAATCACGCAGTCGCTCACAATGCCAAGGCGGGTGCCGTCCATGGAACTGACCCGGAACAAACGGTAATCGGCATCCTTTGGAAGTTTTCTTGTTTTTCCTGTTCCGATGACCGAAACTTTGCCCGTCAGCAGGATCTGCTCCCTGGGAAGCCACCGGGCGCCGGACAGTCCCATACGCACTACCAGCCCGCGCAGGTTCCTTCCGTCCCTCGTCACAACGCCGCGGATCACATATCCCTGGTTCACGCCGTCAAGGATAACTGGCAGTCCAATCAGTTTTTTCAGTGTCGTCATGCACTCATCTCCCGCTGCTATTGTATCCTGAGCCGTTTCAAACATGCTGGTAAACACAGGGCGATCGGATGAAATCCGAACAAATCTTCAGGTATGGATGGTCAAAAGTGTCGAATATCCGAACATTCAAATGAATTGTTTCAGATTCTGTTCGGTTATTAAAAAACTTTCAAAAAAAGTGAAAAAACTTTCAAAAAAGGTGTTGACAAAGGGGAGGGGGCGTGGTATTATAGCAAAGCGCTCTGAGGGACACGGTCCTGAGGGGAGCAAGAGAGGGAGGGAACTTCCTCACAGAATCTTG
>JAFYLS010000007.1 GCA_017550035.1 Clostridia bacterium | reverse complement strand
TCGCCCATGTATTCATCGGGAACGAACACTTCCACGTGCATGATGGGCTCCAGCAGCACGGGAGAAGCTTCCTTACAGCCCTTCTTGTAAGCAATACGGGCAGCGGTCTTGAAGGCCATTTCGGAAGAGTCAACGGGATGGTAGGAACCATCGTACAGTTTGGCACGCAGGCCCACCATGGGATAGCCGGCCAGAACGCCCTTCACGATGTTTTCACGCAGGCCCTTTTCAACAGAGGGAATGAAGTTGCGGGGCACAGCGCCGCCGACAACAGCGTCCACAAATTCAAAGTCCACATTGGTATCGCCGATGGGGCCGAATTCGATCCAAACATCACCGAACTGGCCGTGACCGCCGGACTGCTTCTTGTGGCGGCCCTGGCAGGACACCGTCTTGCGGATGGTCTCACGGTAGGGGATCTTGGGATCGTTCAGGTTTGCCTGAGCGCCGAACTTGGAAGCCAGCTTGTTGCGGATCACGTCCAGATGCAGTTCGCCCTGGCCGGACACCAGCGTTTCGGTGGTTTCCACATTCTTTTCAACCTTGATGGAGGGGTCTTCTTCCTGCAGACGGGTCAGACCGGAGAAGATCTTATCTTCTTCACCCTGCTTGGCAGCAGAGATAGCCTTTGCAATGCAGGGAATGGGATAATCGATGGGAGCGAACTTCACGGGGTTGGCAGCATCGCACAGGGTATCACCGGAGTTGGTGTACTGCAGCTTGCTCAGAGCGCCCAGATCGCCGGCATACAGCGTGGTAGCAGCAGTCTGCTTCTTGCCGCGCATAGTGAACAGACCGCCAGCCTTTTCGTTCTTTTCGGCATTGGCATTGTAGAGAGCGGTGGCGGCGGTCAGTTTACCGGAGCACACGCGCACCAGAGACAATTTGCCAACGAAGGGGTCAGCCACAGTCTTGAACACGAAAGCAGAGAAGGGAGCATCGGCGTCGCACTTGACGGACACTTCGGCGTCGTTCTTGGGATTGACGCCCTTCATTTCAGCGCCTTCGGGAGAGGGCAGGTAGGTCACGAAGGTATCCAGCAGCTTGGCAACGCCAACGCCGGTGGTGGAAGACACGGGAACCACGGGCACGATGGCGCCGTTGAGCATACCGGCATGGAAACCCTGCAGAATTTCTTCGGCAGTCAGTTCTTCGCCTTCCAGATACTTCATCATCAGTTCATCATCGGCGCCGGCAGCGGCTTCGGTGATGGCTTCCAGAGCGGCTTCGATATCGCCGGCCATGCTGGCGGGCACGGGCACTTCCTTGAGGGTCTTGCCGGCGCCTTCCCAGGCCTTGTTTTCCAGAACGTTCACAACGCCCTTGAAGGAAGCACCTTCACCGATGGGCAGCATCAGAGGCACAACGCTGGTGCCGAACTTGTCACGGAACTGTTCCACAACCTTATTGTAGTTGGCGTTTTCGGTATCCATACGGCTGACGATCACCATACGGCACACGCCGTTCTTTTCAGCCTGAGCCCAGGCCTTTTCAGCGCCGACGGTCAGACCGGACACAGCGCCGGCCACGATACCCGCGGTCTTTACCACGCGCAGAGCGCCGCACATTTCGCCCACAAAATCAAAGTAACCGGGCACGTCCACCACGTTGATCTTATGCTTGTTCCATTCAACGGGAGCCAGCGCGGTGCCGATGGAAATATGGCGTTTGGTTTCTTCGGGATCGTAGTCCATCGCAGCAGTGCCGTCTTCGACACGGCCCTGACGGTCCACATGACCAGCGGCAAAGAGCATCGCCTCGGTAAGCGTGGTCTTGCCCTCGCCGCCATGACCCACTAAAGCAAGGTTGCGGATAGAGTTCGTCTGATAATCAGCCATAAGTAAAATCCCCCTGTATAATTATGTAAATTTTGAACGAATTCAAGATCATTCGGTCAGTATTTTACCAGATTGTTCAGCAAAGTGCAAGTATATTCTTGCCCATTTGGCTCAAAAACATCAAAAATACTATATTTAATTGCACTCAAGGCATATCCAGCAGCATCTGCATGAGGCGGATGCTATCTTCTCCGGCAGAAGAATAAAGCGCTACGCCGCCCTGAGACTCTTCATCTGCGAAGAGATTTTCCTTCTCCAGCGCCTCCTTGAGCTGCTGCAAGGTTTTCATGCTGCCGTCCACAAAAAGTGCGCCTTCGGGCAGATGAGCTTTCAAAGCTTCTTTTACAAAAGGATAATGGGTGCAGCCCATGACCGCCACATCAATCTTTTCGTTTTTGCAGTCTTTGAGCAGTTCATCAAAATACGCATGCAGAGCAGGACTGTCCACCTCGCCCCGCTCCACAAACTCCATCAATCCGCCGCAGGGCATGGGAATGCAAAATTCGCCGTGTTCCCGCAGAATATTGGCAAAGCGTTCGCTTTTGATGGTGCCGGGCGTGGCCATAGCCAGCACCTTGCCGTCCTTACGCATGGTATTGGCCAGCGCCACAGCCGGTTCAATGCCAATCACCGGCACGGGGCAGCATGCGCTCAGCGCGGCATGAGAAGCAGCCGTTGCCGTATTGCACGCAATAACGATAGCCTTTACATCAAAGGACAGAAGGTATTCCGCAGCTGCTTTGGAAAGCGCAATCACTTCTTCCGTAGTTTTTACACCGTAAGGCGCATTGATGCCGTCGCCGTAATAGATGAACTGTTCGTTGGGCAGTGCGCGGCGCAGTTCACGAAGTACGCTGATGCCGCCCACACCGCTGTCAAATACGCCGATAGGGCGCCGTTTCTTATCCATGGTCATAAGAACACTTTCTTTCGTCTGGACTTAATTGTGGTTTATTCCATCATACGCAAAAAAGGACGCGCTGTCAATGAAGCGCGTCAAAATAACGGCAGACAGACAGCGCCAGCGGTTCCATGGCTGCCAGTGCCTCCGACAGCAGATTTTTGTTGTTTCCCACTTCTACCAGCAAGCAGGCAGGCTGAATGTGCTGATTGTATCTGCCGCTTTTAAGCGAAACACCGCGGCAGATTTCCGGCACCAGATCATTCATGCCATCGGATAAGGCAGATGCAATCCGTTCATTCCGCTGCCAGTCCGGCTTTTCATCCACTCCGGTCTGACCGCTGCCTTTTCCCACCAGAAAAAGAAGACGGGCATAGATCCTGCCATCCTTTTCCACCGTATTTGCGCCATTGCCAATCGAATAAGAATCCCTGTGCAGATCCAGGTACAAATCAAACGGCGCATCCATGGTTTTTTCCAATGCGTCCAGGGAACGGGCGTAAGCTGTGGAAATATCCGGCAGCTCATATTCCGTTACATCATGATACACAAAAAAGCCGGCTTTTCTGAGCAGCTTCGTCAGTTCCTCCCCCACCCGCACCATGTTGTTGGCACTGTCCCGCGTGCGCCACTTTTCCGTTTCTTTGTACATACCGCCTGACGGATCAAAGGCTTCGCAGGTATGGGTATGGTAAATATAGATCCGCGGTGCTGCAGAATTCTCTTGCCCCACGGAAATCACTTCCACATGAAAGGAACGGGGAGCATTTTCCACACCCTCTTCCCCGCAGACACCGGGGCATAAAAGCATCATTCCCGCACACAAAAACATGCACAGCACCTTGCGCATCCACATTCACCTCATGGATGTATATGCTGCTTCAGATGTGATCATTCGTCAGGAACAAAATATCTTCCGCTCCCAGATGCTTTTGCAGCGCCATATTAATCCCCAGCGCCACCACGGACGCCACCCTTCCTACCAGTTCATCCACATCCCGGGGCGTAACCACCAATTCTCCCAGGCATTTTTCCGTCACCCTGCCGACCATGCCGTCTACAGCCTGTTCTTGTTCTTCACCCGGCAGCGCCAGCTCTTCCACCAGATAGGAAAGCGCATCCCTGGCAATGGTGCTGGCATACACCACCATGGGCACACCCACGGCAATGACCGGCACCCCCAATGTGCTTTTCTGCAGCCCCACTCGATGATTACCCACCCCGCTGCCCGGGCAGATGCCCGTATCCGTCACCTGCAATACAGTACCGATTCTTTTTGCCTCCCGGGCCGCCAATGCATCCACCGCTATGACGGCACACGGATGCACCTTTTCCACCACACCCCGCACCATTTCCGCCGTTTCAATACCTGTAATGCCCAGCACGCCCGGGGACACGGCGCAAACGCTTCGGAAATCTGCAAGCGGCGCAGACTGATTTTCCGCCATATGCCGCGTAACCAGCATTTTTTCCACCGTACGGCTGCCCAGTGCATCCGCTGTAATCTGCCGGTTTCCAAGTCCCACCACCAACACGCAGCCATCGATCGGCAAAAGCGCTTCCACCTTTTCCGCCAGCGCTTCCGCTAACGCCCTGCGCTTTTCTTCGTCCATGACGGTATCCCCCAGCGCTTCATCCGACAGTGTGATGTACTTGCCCTTTTCCTTTCCCATCCGTTTTGCGGCATCCGCTGTCAGAATTTCCACCTCGCTGATTTCCAGACTGCCATCCCGGCAGATGCTGTGGCGTACTCCCGCGCCATCCTCCGTATCCAGGTACCTTTCTATGGCCAGATCCGTTCTTGTATGCATTGGATTTCCCTCCCGTTTTTTTGCATACAGCATGCGCACTTTCCCCGGTTTTGATACCCGTTTTCCCGTTCTTGACGAACCAGGCGTTTTGTGGGATAATAAGGATGGAAAATTGTTGCAGGAGGCTCCCATGGCTCACAGAATTGTGCATGCAGACCCCCTGGGATCGGGCGCAAAGCACGGTCTGAAGGGCGGAGATGTAATCCTCTCCATCAACGGAGAAGAAGTGATCGACGAGATCGATTACCAGGCATTGATTGCTGAAGAAAATCTGGACATTCTGGTTCAGGATCCGGACGGCCAAGAACGGCATGTGCTGATCCGTAAGGATGCATGGGAAAATCTAGGCCTTGCCATGGAAGATACCATGATCTGCAAACCCATGCTGTGCAAAAACAACTGCGTGTTCTGCTTTGTCCGGCAAATGCGTCCGGGCTGCCGGGATACGCTGTATGTGAAGGATGACGACTGGCGCATGTCGCTGATGATGGGCAACTTTATCACTTTGACCAACGTGAGCGACGAGGAGTTTGAACGCATCATCCGCCGTCACGCCAGCCCCCTGTATATTTCCGTGCATACTACGGATATGGAATTGCGCAAAAAAATGCTGCGCAACCCGTCTGCAGGATTGCTGATGCAGCGCTTGCAGCGCCTGAAGGACGCAGGCATCCGCTTCCACTGCCAGGTGGTGCTCTGCCCCGGCTGGAACGATGGCGATCAACTGGAAAAAACCATTCACGATCTGGTCTGCCTCTCCCCCGCCGCCCAAAGCGTGGCGCTGGTGCCGGTGGGGCTGACCCGCTACCGGGAAGGACTGGATGACCTCAAGCCCTACACCAAGGAAACGGCGCTGCCCGTGATAGAGATTGCCAGAAAGTGGCAGAAGATCTGCATGGATTACTGCGGCAGCCGCTTTGTGTTCCCGGCAGATGAATTCTACTGCATCACCGGTCAGGAAATCCCCTCGGATGAGGATTATGAAACCTACGCCCAAATTGAAAACGGCGTGGGCATGATCCGCCAGTTGGAGGAGGACCTGAAATACGCCCATTCCCAGGAACACCGCAAGGCTCGGAAGCGCCGTGTGCTGATCGCCTGCGGCACATCCATTGCCCCCACCATGGAACGCTGGCTGAATACCTACTGCCCCAAAGAAGTTGCATGGCAGGTGCAGCCCATCAAAAACGATTTCTTCGGGCACACCGTCACCGTAACCGGCCTGCTCACCGGCGGTGACATCGCAGCACAGCTGAAAGATGCGGATACCGACGAAATTCTGCTGGCAGACTGCACGCTGCGCAATGAGGGCGACCTTTTCCTGGATGATATGAGCATCGACGAACTGAAAAGCAAACTCCCCGCACCGCTTTATGTGGTGCCCGCACAAAACGGCGAAGCACTCTTTGAAGCGCTTCTGGGTTGAGTATATTGTCTGCAAAGAGCACCTTTCCCCAACCGACTACTGTAAGGAGTTCAGATAAACATGGCATCCGCAAGACCTCTGGTGGCCATCGTCGGCCGCCCCAATGTGGGCAAATCCACTTTCTTCAACAAAATCTCCGGTCACCGCATCGCCATCGTGGAAGATATTCCCGGCGTTACCCGTGACCGCATCTACGCCGATACCGAATGGATGGGCCGCAAGTTCACCATGATCGATACCGGCGGCATCGACCCCAAGTCTGATGACGTGCTGCTTTCCCAGATGCGCCATCAGGCCGAACTGGCCATGGAAATGGCAGATGTCATCTGCTTTTTCACCGACGCCCGCGCCGGCATGACTCCGGACGACGAAGAAGTGGCCAACATGCTGCGCCGCACCCATAAGCCCGTGCTGCTGGTGGTCAATAAACTGGACCATGCCGGTCTCAACGATGTGCTCTATGAGTTCTATGCGCTGGGTCTTGGCGACCCCATGGGCATTTCTGCCGCTAACATGCTGGGTCTTGGCGATCTTCTGGACGAGATCGTCAGCCATTTCCCCCCGCAGGAGGAAGACGAAATCGACGAAGAAGAAACGGTCATCCAGCTGGCCGTGGTAGGCCGTCCCAACGTGGGTAAAAGTTCTCTGGTGAACCGTCTGCTGGGTCAGGAACGCACCATGGTGTCCAACATTCCCGGCACCACCCGCGACGCCATTGACACCCGTTTTACCGCCCCCCACGGGCAGACCTACAACATCATCGACACCGCCGGCATCCGCCGCAAGCGCGCCATCGAAGATGAATCGCTGGAACGCTACAGCGTGATTCGTTCCCTGACCGCCATCCGCCACTGCGATGTGGCGCTGCTGCTTATCGATGCGCAGGAAGGTGTGACCGATCAGGACGCCCGCATTGCCGGTCTGGTCCGTGATGAAGGCAAGGCCTGCGTGGTCATCGTAAACAAGTGGGATGCTTTGGAAAAGGAAACCGGCACGCTGGAGAATTTCCGCAAGCAGGTGCTGTCCGACCTGAAGTTCATGGACTATGCAAATGTGCTGTTCATTTCCGCCCTCACCGGCCAGCGCGTAGTCAACGTGTTCCCCCAGGTGGACGCCGCCTACGAGCAGTACTCCCGCCGCGTGGGTACCGGCGCCCTCAACGATGTGCTGGGCGACGCCCAAATGGCGCTGCAGCCCCCCACCATTGCCGGCCGCAAATTGAAGATCTACTACGGCACCGAAAGTTCCGTATGCCCGCCCACCTTCTCCCTGTTCATCAACGCTGAAGAACTGATGCACTTCTCCTACCAGCGCTATCTGGAAAACTGCCTGCGCAAGGCGTTCGGTTTTGAAGGCACGCCCATCCGCTTCAACCTGCGCGAGAAGAACAAGGAGGACATCAAACGATGATCATCTGGAAATATATCTTCATCGCCGTGGCAGCCTATCTGATGGGCTGTATTTCCACCGGGCTTCTGGTTGCAAAAAACTCCGGCCATGATCTGCGCACCGAAGGCAGCAAGAACACCGGCGCTACCAACGTTTTGCGTGTGCTGGGCGTCAAAAAAGGCGCCATGACCTTTGCCGGTGATTTCCTGAAAGCCATGCTCGCCATGCTGCTGGGCAAGTGGATCGGCGGCCAGAGCGGCGCGCTGATCGCCTCCTTCGCAGTGGTCATTGGTCACAACTGGCCCGTGTTCTATGATTTCAAGGGCGGAAAAGGCGTGGCCTGCTCCATCGCTGTCATGTTCCTGTTCTTCTGGCAGGGCATTATCGCAGGCGCCGTTGCTATTCTGGTCATCTGGAAGACCAAATACATTTCCGCCGGCAGCCTGACGCTGCTTTCCCTGTTCGCCATTCTGCTGATCATCACCGAACCTTTCTGGCCCGTGGGCGTATGGGCGCTGGCGCTGGCCGCGCTCAGTTTCTACCGCCACCGCGCCAACATTCAGCGCCTGATGAACGGCACGGAAAACAAGCTGAGCTTCAAGAAAAAATCCTAATATTCCCTGCATGTAAAAAGCACAGGAGAAATTCCTGTGCTTTTTGTTTTACCAAACAAAGGGAATCAAACGGTATTTTACTTTCTTCCTGTATTCGCTGTACCCGGCCAATTGCTCCTCCAGCACCTTTTCCTCGTTCAGAATCCGTTTGGCAATAATGAACGGATACGCTGCAAAGCAGACAAGGGAAATCAGCGACCCCAACACCAGCGGTATGCTGATAAACAGAACCAGCGTAACAGCGTACATAGGATGGCGCACCACGGCATACAGTCCGGTATCAATCACCCGCTGACCTTCCACCACTTCCACCGTACGGGATAAATAAGTGTTTTCCCGCAGCACTTCGGCATACAGTGCATAGCTGAGCAGAAAAACTGCTGCGCCCAAAGCGGATACCCACCCGGGCAAAGGCAGCCATTGAAACCTGAAATCCAGCCCTGCCAGTACAAAACCCGCAATGAACATAAGCCCGCTCAGTTTCACCACCGTCTGCTGCTCTTTTTCCTGCTCCTTCGCCTTCAAACGGCTTTGCAGAAGACCGGGATTTTTGACCATCATCACAATGCCCGCCAGGAACATGGGCACAAACAGGATGCCCACCAGCAGCCAGCCGTTCGCATATCGAAGCGTACCTGCAGGCACAAAAATGAGCACACCCACCAACACCACACCCAGCATAAACTTCAATATAGCCTGCGCAAACAATGCTGTTGTCATTCCGGTTTCCTTCATGCCATGATTCCTTTCTGCCTTAGCCAGCCTACGCTCCTGCGCAATGCATCTTCCGTTTTCACTTCAATGACCACGCTTTTGTCCCCATCCCGCATCAAATCAATCAAACGCGGAATATCCAACTCACCTGTTCCCAGCGTCATATGGTCCTGCTTTTTCTCCGGGCACGCATCATGCAAATGCATATGGCGCAGTTTTTCCATACGGGACAGAATCAGCGTTTCATCTCCGCCGCCCGTGCAGGCATTGTGCCCCACATCGTAGTTCAGATGAAACACCGGACTTTGAAGCAGTACATCCGCCGCTTCCTGCTGCACAGGCGTAAATCCGGTGGTGTTTTCCACGGTGATCACCAGTCCGCTTTCCCCGATTTCTCTTTCGCACATTTCGCGGAACGCCGCCATGCGGGAAAGATAATCCGCCCGGTATTTTTCAATCAGATACACCTTTTTCTCCGGCAGGGTAAAGTACGCACCGCGGCTCAGATGCATGTTCAGAAGCGGCACCTGCATCTCCAGTGCAGTATGGATGGTTTCCTTCACCGTATCGGTATACGCCTTAGCTACCCGGGGATTGAAATCGCACACATCCATATTGTCATCCAGATGGATGGTATAGAAGACACCGTAATCCGCCGCCACCTGACCAAAGTGCGCCGCATCCGGCCGCTGATACATGGGCAGATTGGCATTAAGCTCAATAAAATCCAGACCCAGTTCCCGGCACAGGGCAGCATTTTGCTCTACGGTATCCATTTCGATCAATGCAGGCATGCCAAGGCGCATCCACTTCACCTCATTCCATTCGCGTATACAGCGTACCTTCGCGTTTGAAGATGCCTTCCGCAATCATATCTCTGCGGATGGTGCAGTAATCTTCATGATAGCGCAGGATCAACTCATTAACTTCCTTTTCTTCATAAACACGGCTGATTTCAAAATCCTCCGCAATCTTTTCCAGACAGATTCGCTTCTTTTTCCGCTGAGCGGGAATGCTTGTCAGTTTTCCGTATACAAAGAACGTATCCAGCACTTTCTGGCGGTACTGCTGCTCACGCTGCAGCTGCTCATCCACCTCGGCCGATTTTTCCATGACCACGTCCAGAAGGTTCAGCCTGAACACATCTTTTTCCACAGAATAAATGGTATAATACTGTTCCTTGCGGCTTTTCACGGCGCCGGATGCTTCCAGTTTCCGCAGATGGAAGGAAATGGTAGCAGGGGTCAGGGCAAGCCGTTCCGCCAGACGCTCCACATACATATCTTCTTCCATGAGCGATTTCAAGATCTGCAACCGGGAACGGTCTGCAAGGCACTTAAACAGCGCAATGGCCTTTTCTTCCGTCATGCCGCACTCTCCTCAAACATACGGAGCACCTGCTCCAGCATGCTCAGCTTCATTGTTTCGATCATTACCTTGTCATGGTCTTCATATTTCTCCGCCTGACTAAGGCTTTCCTGCCACGCCATGCGCAGCGCTGCCATTTTGCCAAGATAAATCTCTCTGCGGTTTTCTTCCTTTTCAGTCCGCACCACCACTTGCCATACCGTTTTGCCGATATTCACAATATTGCTGCGGATACGTACAAAAGCCGCTTCGTCCTTCCGGTTCTGCTGCACAAGCTGCTTTTCTTCCGCCAGCAGCTGAGATAGCATTTCATTCAATTTCTGTTCAAACATTGTTCTCACCTCGTTTTATTTTGATAATTATCTAACCGGACACCCATATCCTATCACAATCATTTCCCTTTGTCAACATCTATTTTGATATTTATCTAATTATTGCAAAGACAAAACAAAAAGCGCCCGGAAACCCGGGCGCCTGATATTGTCTGAAATTACAGCTTGATTTCTTCGTGAGCGTCGGAAGAATCGTAGATGGCCTGCATCATCTTGGCGGTGATGATGACGGTGTCGATGTGGGAAGGCAGCTTTTCGCCGGTCTTGATGCAGTTTACAAAGCCGTTGATTTCGTTTTCGAACATATGGCTCATCTTGAAATCGGGCTGATAGGAAACCAGAGAGCCGTGTTCGGCGGTGTAATAGGTGAAGTAGCCGCCGTACTGCAGACGGATGCCGCCCTTGTCGCCCATGAAGTCGATGAACTGTTCGGATTCGCCGATGTTCTGAGCCCAGGCGCCGTTCACGGTAATGACGGGACCTTCGGTACGGATGAGCGCGGTGACGGAGTCATCCACGTCGTAGGTGCCGTTCAGATCCTTGGTCATTTCAGACCACATGTCCTTGTAGATGTAGTTGGGCATATCCTTGCCCAGCTTGCAGAAGGCTTCGCCGGTCACGGTCTTGGGAGCGGGGTCGCCGGTGCAGAACATTACGATATCCAGATAGTGAACGCCCCAGTCGATCAGCGCGCCGCCGCCGGCGATGGCCTTGGTGGTGAAAGCACCGCCCAGACCGGGGATGGAACGGTGAGCGCGGAAGGAAACGTACACGTGATGCACATCGCCCAGCTTGCCGGCATCGATGTATTCCTTGATGCGGCGCACGCTGTCGTTGAAGCGGTTCACAACGCCGATGTTCAGCGTCATGCCGGTTTCATGCTGCACCTTCTGCATTTCCAGCGCCTCGGCATAGGTACGGGCAGCAGGCTTTTCGCACAGCACATGCTTGCCGGCGCGCATGGCGTCGCAGGAAATCTGGCAGTGCATGTAGTTGGGAGTACACACAGAAATGGCAACCACTTCGGGATCGGCCAGCACTTCGTGGTAGTCCTTCACGGCAATGCCGCAGCCGTAATCCTTCACGGCCTTTTCGGCGCGTTCGATGATGATGTCGCAGAAATACTTGATTTCCACTTCGGGGTTCTTCATGTAAGCAGGGATGTGGGCAGAGTTCGCGATGGTACCGCAACCGATGATTGCAACTTTCATGGCAAAGACTCCTTTTGGATAATGATTATTTATTGCTACAGGGGATTCCTCCCCCGCTAGGCACAGAGATAAGAAGGTTCGTCAGATATTTTCAAAGAAGGGGCTGCCGTCTTCGTGGCAGAGGATCTCATTTTCATTGAAATCCAGTTTAGTAGGTGCAGACTGCATGTATTTAAGAATCTCGTCCATGCGCACGCTCTCCCGGAAAGAAAGCAGGGTGAATGCCACGCCGTGTCTGCGGGCACGGCCCGTACGGCCGATGCGGTGGAGATAATACTCGTTTTCCTGAGGCAGATCATAATTGATGACGGCTTCCACGTCAAACACGTCAATGCCGCGGGCTGCCACATCGGTGCACACCAGAATGGGGAATTTTCCTTTCTTGAAATTCCGCATCACGGTGGAACGCTTGCTCTGGGGAATATCGCCATGCAGCGCATCCGTCTGGTACCCGGCTTTGTTCAGCCTTTCGCTGAGCCTGCGGGCCATATCCTTGGTGTTGGCAAAGATCATCACCCGGTTGTACACATCCGCATCCAGCAGGTACAAAAGCCGTTCATACTTGTTTTCCCGCTCCGCAGGCACCACATACTGGGTGATCTGGGGACGGTTTTCCTTGGTAGCTTCAATCACAATGTTGACAGGATCATGCTGATATTTCCAGGAAATGGTCAGCACATCCTGATTGGTGGTAGCAGAGAACATTACAAACTGACGCTGCGCGGGCACAGCCTGAATAATGCGGCACACATCCTTCACAAAACCCATGTTCAGCATTTCGTCCGCTTCGTCAATCACCAGTGTATGCACATGGCTCAAATCCGCCGTGCGGCGCTGCAGATGGTCCAGCATACGGCCGGGAGTTGCCACCACAATTTGAGGCTTCTGCTTCAGTTTGCTCAGCTGACGGGCGATGGGCTGACCGCCGTACAGCACGCAGATACGCACTTCAGGAATGTAATAGGCCAGCTTTTCCAGTTCTTCGCCAATCTGCACCGCAAGTTCGCGGGTAGGTGCCAGCACTACTTCCTGAATACGGCTGTCTTTTAAATTGATGTATTCCAGCATAGGAATACCAAAGGCCACTGTTTTTCCCGTACCGGTGGGCGCAATAGCAATCACATCATGACCTTCCATCATGATGGGAATGGTCTTTTCCTGAACGGGGGTCAGGCTTTCAAAGCCCATCTTCTTGACCGCATCCAGAATCTCGCCGGACAAATCCAGCGTTGAAAAATCGTGTCTTTCCTCAGACAATGGGGGTACCTTTCTCTTGCAGAAACCGCATTTCCGCGCACTTTCTCACTTTATTCGGTTTATTTTATCACGAATTCGCATAAGGGTCAATGGCAGAGCTTCATTCAACATAAAAAACCGGATTTCCCTGTTTCTTTCGATAAAAAATTGGCTATGCGGATAAAATGCCGCCGTTCAGGCTATTGTCAATTAATCAGAATCGCGCTATAATGTATAGCGTGTTTTGGTAACTTTTACTGCTACCGATGAAATGGAGAGGATCACAGTATGGAAAACCTGAAGCTGGTTTACACCGGTAAAACCAAGAATGTGTATGCCCTTGAAAACGGCAACTTCCTGCTCAAGTTTAAAGATGACTGCACCGGCAAAGACGGCGTGTTCGATCCCGGTGAAAACAGCGTCGGGCTGACCATTGAAGGCGTGGGCGATGTGAACCTGCGCATGTCCATTTACTTTTTTGAAAAAATCAACCAGGCCGGCATCTACACCCATTATGTGAGCGCCGACCTTGACAACACCACCATGGAAGTGAAGGCTGCCAAGCCCTTTGGTCAGGGGCTGGAAGTGATCTGCCGCCACAAGGCCGTGGGCAGCTTCATCCGCCGCTACGGTTCCTACATCGAAAACGGCGCTGACCTTCCCGCTTATGTGGAAATGACCTTCAAGGATGACGAAAAGGGCGATCCCCTGGTTACCAAGGACGCTCTGGTCGCTCTGAACGTAATGACCGACGAACAGTATGACACCATGAAGGAAATGACCCAGAAGATCACCCAGATCGTTGCGGATGATCTGAAGGAAAAGGGCCTGATCCTCTATGACATCAAGTTCGAATACGGCTATGACGCAGAAGGCAAAGTCATGCTCATCGACGAAATCGCTTCCGGCAACATGCGTGTGTACAAGGACGGCGAATACATCGATCCCATGACCCTGAGCAAACTGTTCTTCGCCTGATTTTTGATCCTTTAACGGACGCCGCCAAGGCGTCCGTTTTTTATCTTCGCCCCTTGTCCTTTTGGAATACAAAGCGTATAATGAAGAAAAACGAAAAGGAACCGTCATAATGCGAAACATACAAATCGCCGCGCCCGGCTATATTCTGATGGATCTGATGAAACAGGACATGCCCGGTACACTGCAACGGCTTGCAAAAATTGGCTTTGACGGCATGGAATTTTTAGGGTTCTTTTCTCACAGTGCCAAAGAGATCAAAGCCTGGTGCCGGGATGCCGGCATTGCTCCCTTCAGCAGTTTTGTAAAACTGAGCGACCTGACAGGTGAAACCTCCGCCATGACCGCCGAAGACTTTTCCCCTTTCGAGGCGTCCACCGTCATGCCCGGCAAAACGCCGGAAAGCAAACTGGAATATCTTTGCGAACTGGGCTGCGAATATGCCGGCATGCTCATTCCCTTTGAACGGATCACGCCCGCGCTTTGCGAAGAGATCAACAAAGTAAATGAACTTTGCCGCTCCTTTGGTCTGAAATTGCAGTACCATAACCACGACAACGAATACCTTTCCCGCACCGAAAACGGCTATCAGATGGATCAGCTGCTTTCGCTGATGGACAAAAGCGTCCTGTTTGAACCGGACCTGGGGTGGATGGAGATCGGCGGATGCCGCTGTGAAGAACAGATACGCAAGTACGCCGACCGCATTGAAGTCGTCCACATAAAAGACTATGAACGCGAAAGTTTCGATACCGCAAAACCCTATGTGAACCGTCCCACCGGCTACGGCGTGATGGACTGGAAGACCATTCTGCCTCTTTGCGAAACGCTGATCGCACCCAAATGGTACACCACCGATCATGACCATGCTATGAGCGGCGACGTTCTTGGCGAACTGAAACTCAGCCACGACTTTGCACGTCAGGCCCTGAATCAACTGATCTGAAATAATATGGAGGAAAGCAAATATGGCACATGATACTTTGAAAATCAACCGACCCAGCGTGCGCATGGTCGCCCACCGCGGCTGCAGCGGTCTGGAAAAGGAAAACACCAATGCTGCCTTTGTGGCTGCCGGCAACCGCAGCTATTACGGCGTGGAAACGGACGTTCACCTCACTGCAGACGGGCAGTTCATCATTATCCATGACGACGATACCTTCCGCGTATCCGGCGACAAGCTGAGTGTGGAAGGCAGCACCTTTGAAACGCTGCGCAAGGTACGCCTGAAGGATGTGGACGGCGAGCGGGGCCGCACGGATCTGTGCCTGCCCTCCCTGCCGGAATACATCCGTATCTGCAAAAAGTATCAGAAAGTCTGCGTGCTGGAGCTGAAGAATCCCATTCCTGCCGATGCCATTGAGCGCATGGTGGACATGATTCGCGCAGAAGACTATCTGGATCAGGTGGTTTTCATCTCCTTCCATCTGGAAAACTGCGTGTGCCTGCGCCATCTGCTGCCCGAACAGAAGATCCAGTTCCTCACCGGCAGTTTCCCGGACTGGCTGGTAGATACGCTGAAGCGCTATCATCTGGATCTGGATATTTACTTTGGCGCGCTCACCAAAGAAGCGGTGGATGCCGTGCATAAGGAAGGCATTGAAGTCAACGTCTGGACGGTGGACAAACTGGAAGATGCTCAGCGCTTGGCAGACTGGGGCGTGGACTATATTACCAGCAACATCGTGGAATAACCGCCAAACATACAAACGGATCAACAGCAAATGAAAAAGAACCTCCCCCGCAGGGAGGTTCTTTTCTGTTTGTCTTAGAAAAGCAGCACGATGAACTGGGAAACCAGCACCACGCACACCAGTGCAATGGGGTAAGTGGCAGCGTAGGCAGACGCCACGTCATCGGTACCGGCAACCTGGATCAAGGTGCCCAGCGCAGGCGTAGACGTCATACCGCCGGTGATGGAGCCCAGATTGTTGAAAATGGACAGCTTCAGCACCTTGGCTGCCACCAGGAAGCCTACGATCATGGGCAGCAGCGTCATCACAGCGCCGTAGACAAAGAGCATCACGCCTTCGGTCTTCAGCGTTTCCACAAAACCGGCGCCGCCGTCCAGACCGGCGCCGATCAAAAACAGCACCAGACCCAGTTCACGGAAGGTCTTCAGCACAGGGGTGGGCACGGTGATGTCCACAGAACCCACCTTGGCAAAGTGACCGAATACCAGACCCATGATGAGGGGACCGCCGGTGGTGCCCAGAGAGAACACCGCACCGCCGGGCAGAGGAATTTTGACGGAGCCCAGCAGCAGACCCAGCACCACAGCGGCACAGAAGGCCATGAAGCCGGCAGAATCATCCGTCTTCTTGGATGCGGCAGCCTTACGGTCATTGACCACATTGGCAGCAGCAAAATTGGCACGCTCCTTGGTGATATCCACCTTCAGGATGCGGGGCATCAGCTGCACAAACAGCACCACACCGATGATGCCGAAGGGATAGGCAATGGCATAGCCGGTGGTAGCCAGAGTAGCCAGATCGCCGGCCGCTTCCTGCGCGGCAGCCAGACCGGGCGTAGAGGTGAGTGCGCCGTTGAGCAGACCCACAGCAAGTTCGGCGGGAATGCCGGAAATCAGGGTGACCAGCACGGCACTTACACCGCCCATGAGGATGATCACAAAGCCCAGCAGGCAGTAGCTCTTGAAGTTCTGCTTCATATTGCGGAAGAACTTGGGACCCGCAATAAAGCCGACGGAGCACACAAACAGCACCAGACCGATGTTGCGTACGCTGCTGTTGATGGTAAAGCCAAAGTGGCCAAAGACCAGTGCGACCAGCAGTACGCCTGCAGTGCCCAGAGAAATGCCCTTGATGCTGATAGAGCCAACCAGATAGCCCAGTGCACCCACCAGGAAAATGATCATCAGGGGATTGTTCAGCAAATTCGTCAGAAATGCCATGACGCTTGCGCTTCCTTTCAAATTACGTTCAAACTCCGTGCGGACACAGACGTTCCGCACGGAGACATGGGATTCATATACTTATTCGACTTTTATGTCAAATATCCTTCCGGCCGCGGGCATAGTTGGGCAGCAGCTTGGGAGACACCTTATCGGAATCGATACCGGCATCCTTCAGTTCTGCTTCATAGGCAGCCACGTGGTTCAAGGTCAATTCCTTCACTTCCGCAGTCTTGGCGCTGGCGGCAGCATGCTGACCGGCGTTGCGGCCAAACACGATGATGTCCAGCAGACTGTTGCCCATCAGACGGTTGCGGCCATGGATACCGCCGACGGCTTCGCCGGCCACGAACAGATTCTTCACGCAGGTCTGACCGTCTTCGGTGATTTCAAGACCGCCGTTCTGGTAGTGCAGCGTGGGATAGATCAGGATGGGCACTTCGCGCATATCAATACCGTACTTGAGGTACATGCGCAGCATGGCGGGCAGGCGCTTTTCCAACGTACCCTTTCCGTGGATCATGTCGATCATGGGGGTATCCAGCCACACAGCCTTGCCCATACCGGTATCTACACCCTTGCCGTTGGTGGAGCACTCGCGGATGACGCCGGCGGCGTTCACGTCACGGGTTTCCAGAGGATGGATATAGGCTTCGCCTTCGCTGTTGATCAGCTTGGCGCCCATGGAACGCACCTTTTCGGTCACCAGTGCACCAAAAATCTGCGCGGGGAAAGCAACGCCGGTGGGATGGTACTGCAAGGTATCCTGATACAGGAGCTTTGCGCCTGCGCGGTAACCCAGCACCAGACCGTCGGCAGTAGCGCCGTAGTGGTTGGAGGTGGGGAATCCCTGGTAGTGCATACGGCCGGCGCCGCCGGTGGCGATGACCACGGTCTTGGCACGGGCAACGAGCACTTCTTCCGTTTCCATGTTCAGCAGCACAGCACCGGCAGCCTTGCCTTCGCTGTCCAGAATCAGTTCGATGGCGGCAGTGAAATCCACCACAGGAATGCGGCGGTTGATCACTTCGTCGCGCAAGGTACGCATGATTTCAGCGCCGGAATAGTCGGCAGCCGCGTGCATGCGCTTGCGGGAGGTGCCGCCGCCGTGGGTGGTCACCATGGTGCCGTCTTCGGTCTTGTCAAATTCCACACCCAGTTCGTTCAGCCACTTGATGGCGCCGGGGCCTTCCATGACCAGCTTCTTCACCAGTTCGGGACGGTTGGCGTAGTGACCGCCGCCCATCACGTCCAGATAATGCTGGGCAGGAGAATCGTTGGGCTTGTCGGCAGCCTGAATGCCGCCTTCGGCCATCATGGTGTTGGCGTCACCGATGCGCAGTTTGGTCACGATCATGACGTTGGCGCCGGCTTCATGGGCTTCGATAGCAGCAGAAGAACCTGCACCGCCGCCGCCGATGACCAGCACATCCACATCGTAATCCACCTTGGAAAGGTCCACGTTCAGGTCCTTCACACGGCTGTGGGCTTGCAACATATCGTTCAGTTCCACAGGGGCCTTTTCGCCCTTGTTGGGACCCACCTGGATGGTGGTGAAACCGGCATCCTTATAGTCGGGATGGTATTCCTTGAGTAGCTCCTGCTTTTCCTCAGCCGTCAGACGGCGGGGTTCCAGGGCAATGTTCTTTTCGCGGGCGGCTTCCACCTTTTTCATGGAAGCAAGCATTTCGGGAGTGTAAATCATGGAAGCTGCCTCCTTACTTTTCGATATCGCGGTGGTTGTAGAGTTCTTTGAGTTCTTCAATGGGCTTTGCCATGATGGCTTCGATTTCGGCCTGACACAGACCGTCTTCGATTTCCTTCACGCGCTGCGTCAGGTGCTTGGCTTCAGGCATAAGGAACTTGCCGTTGATGCGGCGGGCCAGTTCAGCCACCTGAGGATGGGAGATGCCGGCGGGGCAGCGGGAAGAGCACACGCCGCACATCACGCAGTCAAAGCTCATTTCCGCGCAGGCGGCAAAGTCGCCGCGCTGAGCAGCGGCAATGTACTGCATCACATTCAGACCCTGCGTGCAGGCCTTGGTGCAGGCGTTGCAGCCGATGCAGGCGTAAATTTCGGGATACAATTGCATCATCACCTGAGCATCAGGCTTGATTTCGTTGATATCGTACACCTGCTTTTCCAGAGGGAAGAAGGGCAGCGTAGCCACGTACATGTTTTCTTCCACGGTAGTCTGGCAAGCCAGAGCGGCGTGCAGTTCGCGTTCACCCTTGATACGGTACACCGTGGCGCAGGCACCGCAGAAGCCGTTGCGGCAGCCGCAGCCGCGCACCAGCTGGTAGCCGGCATATTCCATGGCACCCATGATGGTAAGTCCCTCGGGCACGCTGTACTTTTTGCCCATCAGATAGACGTTGATCATTGTATTTATCCTCCGTTTCGCAAACAGCCGCCCGAATCAATATTCGGCGGGCAGTTCGCCCAGTTCGTCAAAGCGGAATACGGGACCGTCCTTGCAGACGTACTGATCGCCGATGTTGCAGCGGCCGCACTTGCCCACGCCGCACTTCATACGCAGTTCCATGGTGGTGTAAATCTGGGTCTTTTCAAAGCCCATGTTCATCAGCGCCTGGGTGGTGAACTTGATCATGATGGGCGGACCGCAGACCAGCACGCGGCCCTGAGGATCAAAGCCCAGCTCGGTCACGTAATTGGGCACAAAACCCACATGGCCGTCCCAGCCTTCCTGCGGCTGATCGATGGTGAGGAACACTTCGATGCCGGCTTCCTGACACCACTCATTGACGATTTCGGGATAGTCCACCAGGTCGTTCTTGGAGCGGGAACCGTACACGATACGCACCTTGCCATAGTTTTCACGGTTGGCGCGGACATAGTTGATCACGCTGCGCAGAGGCGCAAGACCGATACCGCCGGCGATAAACAGGAGGTCCTGACCCTTCAGATCGCCTTCCACGGGGAAAGCATTGCCGTAGGGACCGCGAACGGTGATCATCTGCCCCGCATCCATCTGGTGCAGCCATTCGGTGAGGCAGCCGCACTTCTTGATGGAGAATTCCATAAATTCCTTGTTGGTGGGAGAAGAAGTGATGGAGAACATCGCTTCGCCCACGCCGGGGATGGACAGCATGGCGCACTGACCGGGCATATGCTCAAAGCACTTGCCGCCTTCGGGCGCGTTCACGCGGAAGGTCTTTACGTCAGGCGTATCCACACGCACATCCGTTACAATACCCAGAACGGGTACAAGCGTTTCTTTAGTCATTGTTTTCACCTTCTCCCAATGCCTTGATGACCTTGACGATGTTCAGGTTCATGGGGCATTTTTCAATGCAGCGGCCGCAGCCCACGCAGGAATACATACCTTCGTTGCGGGAAGGGAAGTACACCAGCTTGTGCATGAAGCGCTGACGGTAACGTTCCACCTGAGTGGGACGGTTGGTGCCGTGGGCCATCAGCGTAAAATCGGAATACATACAGGAGTCCCAGCAGCGGTAGCGCTGGATGCCATTGCCCGTATCGTAATCGCGGATGTCGTAGCACTGGCAGGTGGGGCAGGCAAAGGTACAGCTGCCGCAGCCAAGGCAGGCCATGGAAAGCTTCTTCCACTTGGGAGAATTGAACTTTTCCATAAGGTGGTCGCCGTCAAAGCCCTTCAGGTTCAATTTTGCAAAAGGCAGTGCATCGTACTTCTTTGCAATCTCGCCCTTCACCCATTCTACCACGCCTTCTTCCGCATCCCGGGTTTCCCAGGTGCTCATCAGCGCGCGGCCCTTATCGGTATAGGCTTCGCAGTAGTAGTCATCGCCGGCCAGCCACAGAACCACGTCCGCATCCGGCTGAGCAGGATCCACACCGAAGTTCTTGCAGAAGCAAGTTTCCTTGGGATCACCGCAGGCCAGAGCCACGATGGTGCCGTGTTCGCGGCGGGCGGCATAATAAGTATCCACAGGGTCGGAAAGGAACACGCGGTCCAGCACTTTGAACGCCTGAATATCGCAGGCACGCACGCCAAAGAGTACATAGTCCTCTTCACAACGCTGCTGTTCGCTAAGTTCAATGGTCTTTCCTTCCACACGGAAATGCATCAGGTTTTCCCACTGGGGGAAGAGGATGTCCTTGGGCGTCTTATCGGTGCAGATTTTGTCCAGACGCAGTTCCATCCCGTCCTGATAGCGTTCAAACACCACCATCGCGCCGTCTTCCACAGGGGCATATACGGCACAGGGAATGCTTTCAATGATCTTTTTTACCTGATTTGCAGGAAACTGACGCATCATGCATTCCCCCTTTCGTACACGATGCCGGGCTCTGCATCTTCCTTGGTATAGCTGGTCAGAGGCGTACGCTCATTTTCGCCCACACCCGCCTGATAATCGCCGTACAGTTCATTCATATCCTTGATGAACTTGCGGTTCAGGAGATGCAGAGGAATGTTCTGGGGACAAACACGGGAGCATTCGCCGCAGTCGGTGCAGCGGCCGGCCACGTGATAGGCACGGATGATGTGGAACATGTTCTCTTCAAAATCCGTGACGGGCGCCTTGCTCTGCACGCCGGAAGCAGGATTGTCAAACACGCACTTGATGCAGCTGCAGGCAGGGCACACATTGCGGCAGGCATTGCAGCGGATGCAGCGGGAAAGCTCGCCGCGCCAGAAATCAAAGCGTTCCTGAGCGGTCATCTTTTCCAGTTCGATGACGCCGGCCATGCGGTCCATCAGCGCGGTCGTCTTTTGGGCTTCTTCGTCGTCGATGATTTCATCGTACACTTCGAATTCCTTGCCCTTGCAGGCGCTGCACTTGAGCAGACCGCCCTTTTCATCCTTCATGCCTTTGCAGCCGGCGCCGATCACATAGAACTTTTCGCGGTCGATGCGGTGCTCATGCAGAAGCTGACGGAAGGACAGCGTATCGCAGGGCTTCAAAACCACCAGCGTTTTGCCTTCCTGACGGTTGAACTTGAGGCAGTATTTGCTCAGGTTGGCGCCGGCGTAATCGCCGTACACAAAGTTTTCCATTTCGGCTGCATTTTCAAAGAGCGCAGGAGACCAGTCGCAGTTTCCTTCACCCTTTTCCCAGCCGATCACGCGCATAACAGTGCCATCAGACAGAAGCTCGATGGCTCTTTGCTTGATACGAGCCATTATTTCTTGCATCTGAGATCACCCAGCTTTCTGTTTTCGCCCAGATCATAAATGGTCTTGACGAACTCGTTCATGGTCTTGGAGAATTTGGCGCCTTCGGCGGCAGACACCCATTCCACACGGGTACGGCCGCGTTCGATACCCAGATAATCCAGCATGGAGAACAGCATGGTCATTCTGCGGCGGGCAAAATAGTTGCCGCTGGTGTAGTGGCAGTCGCCGGGATGGCAGCCGCACATGATCACGCCGTCCGCACCGCGTTCAAACGCGCGGAGAATAAACAGGGGATTGACACGGCAGGAGCAGGGCACGCGGATGATCTTCACGTCCGCGGGATAGGCCATACGGCCGGAGCCTGCCAGATCGGCGCCCGCATAGGAGCACCAGTTGCAGCAGAAGGCAACAATCTTGGGCTTCCAGTTGGGATTGCTTACAGACATATTGCATCCACCTCCGCCATGATCTGCTTATTGGCAAAGCCCTTCAGGTCCATTGCGCCGGAGGGGCAGGTAACCGTGCAGGCGCCGCAGCCCTGACAGACAGCGGGGTTCACCTGAGCGATTCTGCGCACTTCGCGCACGCCGGGGCCGCGGACTTCCTTCTCAATGTAGGTAATGGCGCCGTAGGGGCAAACCTTTTCACACTGAGAGCAGCCGTTGCACAAAAGTTCGTTGGAATAGGCCACACAGGGGTTGGTGACCAGATGATCCTTGGCCAGCAGACCAATGACCTTGGCGGCAGCGGCGCTGGCCTGAGCCACCGTTTCAGGCACGTCCTTGGGACCCTGCGCCACACCGGAGAGGAAAATACCGGCGGTGGGAGATTCCACGGGACGGAGCTTGGCATGGGCTTCGGTAAAGAAGTCGTTGGTATCCATGGAGGCAGTCAGCATGGTACCGATGGAACGGGCGGTGGGATCGGGTTCGATGGCAGTAGCCAGAACCACGAGATCGGCAGCGATTTCAACCTGCTGGTTGTTGATCAAATCGCTGCCGCGCACCATCAGTTTGTCGCCTTCCTTGGCCACCTTGCCCACCATGCCCTTGATGTAATCCACGCCGTACTGTTCCACAGCGCGGCGGTAGAATTCGTCAAAGTTCTTGCCGGGCGTACGCACATCGATGTAGAACACATGCACCTTGGTGTCCGGATACTTATCGCGGATCAGCATGGCATGCTTGGCGGTGTACATGCAGCAGATCTTGGAGCAGTAGGGCTTGCCGCGCTTGGTGTTTTCATCGCAGCGGGAGCCTACGCACTGAATGAACACGATCTCATGGGGATGCTGAAGGTCGGAAGGACGCAGGAGTGTTCCCTTGGTGGGGCCTGCGGCGTTCATCAGGCGTTCCAGTTCCAGAGAGGTGATCACGTCCGCATTGTCGGCATAGCCGTATTCGTTGAGAGGAGAAGGATCGATGGGCTTGAAGCCGGTAGCCACCACGATGGCACCGTATTCACGCTCGATCAGTTCATCCTGCTGCTTGTAGTTGATGGCGCCGGCGGTGCACACCTTTTCGCACAGACCGCATTTGCCGGTCTTGAGCTTCAGGCACTGCTCGGGATCGATGACAGCCACATTGGGAATGGCCTGCGCAAAGGGGATATAGATGGCGGGACGGTTGTTCATTTCCATGTTGAACTCGTCCTTGCCCTTCTTGGAGGGGCACTTGCTCATGCACAGGGAGCAGCCGGTGCACTTGGTTTCGTCCACAAAGCGGGCCTTCTTGCGGATGGTGGCCTTGAAGTTGCCCACAAAGCCGTCCACCTTTTCCACCTTGGCGTAGGAAATGATGTTGATCTTTTCGTTCTGGGAAGCCTCCACCATTTTGGGGGTCAGAATACAGGCAGAGCAGTCCAGCGTGGGGAATGTCTTATCCAGCTGCGCCATACGGCCGCCGATGGTGGGGCGCTGTTCCACGATGTCCACTTCATAACCCGCATCCGCCACGTCCAGCGCCGTCTGGATACCGGCAATGCCGCCGCCGATGACCAGCGCACGCTTGGTCACAGCGCTGGTTCCGGCCTGCAGGGGCTTGTTGTGCAAAAGCTTGGCCACTGCGGTGCGGGCAAGCACGATGGCTTTTGCAGTGCCTTCTTCCTTGTCCTTATGGATCCAGGAGCACTGCTCGCGGATGTTGGCGATTTCCACCATATAAGGGTTCAGGCCTGCGGCTTCCGCCGTTTTGCGGAAGGTATTTTCGTGCATGCGGGGAGAACAGGACGCCACCACGATGCCGTCCAGATGATGTTCGTGTATGGCATCGGCGATCAGTTTCTGACCTGCCGCAGAGCACATGTACTGATAATTGGCGGAGTACACCACCCCGGGGACGGATTTCATCGCTTCGGAAACCGCCTCCACATCTACGGTGCCGGCAATGTTGGAGCCGCACCAGCAGACAAATACGCCGATTTTCTGCATATGTGGTTTTCCTCCTTACTTTCTGTATTTACGCATGGCCGCCATCAAAAGCTGCTGGGGCACATTTTCATCTGCAAAGGCAGCAATATCGTTGCCGTTTTTCCGGTTCTGGTCCTGCTGGCGAATCTTCATCAGACGCACAGCTTCCACCAGCTTGCCGGGCTCCACGCCGCGGGGACAGCGTTCCACGCAGGCCATGCAGCTCAGGCACATATAGATGGAATCACTTTCCATCAGTTTTTCGATCTGGCCCTTTTCCACCATGGCCACGAACTGATGGGGATGGTATTCCATAGCGTCATAGCTGGGGCAGGTACCGGAACACTTGCCGCACTTCATGCACTTCTGTGGATTGACACCGCTGATGCGAAGGGCGGTTTCGGTCAGCATCTGAACATGGTTTTCCATCGAATCAGCCCTCCTTCACGCCCAGCGCTTCGGCCAGCAGTTCGGTAAAGTAGCGAACGGGCAGTTTATGCCGGGTGGCGTTTTCCACCAGGTTGTACATGCACAGGGGGCAGGCGGTGATCAGTTCCTCGCAGCCGTTGGCGATGGCGGAATTGAGCGCCCGGTCCACCTGGGTTTCGGCACAGTTCTTGTTTTCCAATGCCACATAGGCGCCGCAGCATTCGTTGCGGTAGGGATACTTCACAGGCTCCGCACCCAGGGCGCGGATGAAGTCTTCAATGATCTGGGGATTTTCCGGATCATCAAAGGCCAGTTCCTTGCCGGGACGCAGCACCATGCAGCCGTAGAAGGCGCCGATCTTGCGGCCGGTCAGGGGATTGACCACTTTCTTTTTCAGCTCTTCAAAGCCGATCTCATCCCGGATCACTTCCAGGAAGTGGAGCACCTGGGTGCTTCCGTCGTAGGGCACTTCGGGTTTCATGTAATTGGTGGCCTTCATGCGGAAGTCGGCATCCCGGTTCCAGTCATAGTTGGTGCGCTTGATCACATGGTGGCAGGCAGAGCACATGGTCACCAGTTTACCTTCTTCGGTGTTCATCAGCGCGCGCACGGCAGACAGTCGGGATGCGATTTCATCCGATGCCTGGGGGTACACGGCGCCGCAGCACTGCCACTCGGGGATCTCACGCAGTTCAATACCCAGCGCGGCAGCAGAAGCACGGGCGTACTTGTCCATTTCCTTGGCCCTGTCCTTCAGCGTACAGCCGGGATAGTAACTGTAGATCATAGCGTTTATCTCCTTTAGTGAAAGTTCGGAGCGTTACGGGGAGTCAGGAAATGTATATTCATCAGTCCAGCTGCAGCTGGGCAATGATTTCCTTCAGCGTGTTTGCGGAATGATGCAGCTTCTGCATTTCTTCTTCCGTCAGGCGGGGCAGGATGCGGCCCTGCACCTTGCCGTTGCCAACCAGCACCGGCAGAGACAGGCACACGTCATCAAGGCCGTATTCGCCATGCAGCATGGTAGCCACGGTAGCCACAGCATTCACACCGCCGAAAATGAATTCGCAGATGGCGCATACGGAAGTGGCGATGGCGTAGTTGGTGCAGCCCTTGCGCTTGATGATCTTGGCGCCGGAAGAACGCATGTACTTGTCGATCTCGTCATAGTCCAGATCCACCATAATGCCGTTCTTCAGCTTGATCATTTCCTTGTAGTCTTCCAGATTGATGGTGGAAACTTCAGCAATGGACCAGGGCACAAAGCTGGTTTCACCATGCTCGCCAAATACATAGGCGTGCACGTTCTTCTGGGAAACAGACAGATAATTGGCGATGCGGGCGCGGAGACGCGCGGTGTCCAGCAGCGTGCCGGAGCCGATTACGCGTTCTTCCGGAATACCGGAAATCTTGCAGAACACATAGGTCAGAATATCCACGGGGTTTGCCACGATCACATAGGTGGCATCGGGGCACACGCGGGTGATCTGGGGCACGATGGCCTTGAGGATCTGCACGTTGGTATTGACAAGATCCAGTCGGGTCTGGCCGGGCTTGCGGCCAACACCGGAGGTGATGACCACGATATCACTGCCGGCAGCAGCATCATAGTTGCCGGCGTAAACGTTCACAGGTTCGCTGAGAAGGGGGGAACCCTGATGGATATCCAGCGCTTCACCCATGGACTTATCTTCGTTGATATCCACAATCACAATTTCATTGGCGGTTCCCTTCAGTGCCAGGGCATAAGCAGTTGCGGAACCAACGGCGCCTGCGCCAATCACGGTAATTTTTCTGTTGGGCATGTTGAATACCTTCCTTCTCCTGAAATGTTGCTGTTGAGGTATTGTTATCTCACTCAATGCGGGCACGTGCATGCGAAGCAGTTTCCCCTTCCGTCCCGAAGCGAACAAAAGCCTCTTTGTACCCGTATATATTATTACATAGAATATTCTTGTCGAAAATTCTTTTTTGAGTAACCGGACTTATATATTCGGATAACGCACCCGTATCCTTTCCATAAACCGGCCATTTTGCATCCTATCATCCGGAAAGAGGCGTAATTTCATGGCCGCTGCGGCCCTTGGGATGCCATTCAAGGCCCTGTTCCGGCTCTTTCCCCTTATGAAATTATTATACCTTCCATGCTTGATTGATAACAGTATATGTGATATGATGAGATTATGCAAGTACAGCATACTTGTATCTGCACATTAAATGGAAAGAGGAGGTTTTTCCGTGAACATTCTTCATATGAAATACGCCGTGGAAGTTGCAAAAGCCGGCACGCTGAGTAAGGCATCGGAAAAGCTCCTGATCGCCCAGCCCAACATCAGCCGTTCCATCAAGGAACTGGAAAACGATCTGGGCATCACCATTTTTGAACGCACTGCCAAAGGAATGCTCCTGACCCAGGAAGGCGAAGTATTTATCAACTACGCCGTGGGCATCATCAACCAGATTGAAGAAGTGGAAAAGCTTTATAAAGAAAACAACCATCACCGCCAGCGCTTTGCCATTTCCGCCCCCCATGCCGCCTACATCGCCGAAGCCTTTTCCCGTTTTGCCGGCATGCTGGCCCATCAGCCCGTGGATTTATTCTATCATGAAACCAACAACCAGCGCGCCATAGAGAACGTGCAGAAAAACAACCATAACTTAGCCATTATCCGGTACGCACTGGAGCACGATGTCCTCTTTAAAACCATGCTGGAAGAAAAAGGGCTGCATTATGAATTGGTCATGCAGTTTACGCCTCTTTTGACCGTCAGCCGCGAAAGTGCGCTGACGCAAGCCTCTTCCATTACTGATGCCGAACTTCTCGATTACAGCGAAATCTGCTACACTGACCCCTTTGTTCCTTCTCTTTCCCACGCCAAAGCCCTCCGTGAAGAGATGAACACCCTCGAAGGGCGCAAAGTATTTGTTTACGACCGCGCCAGCCAGCTTGAGATTCTCTCAGAAAACCCGGATACGTTCATGTGGCTCAATCCGCTCTCCGAACAAAAGCTGGCCCACTACAACCTGGTCCAGCTTCCCAGCGACTGCAAAAAGCAGAAATACAAGGACATGCTGATTCACAAGGAAAGCTATGCCCTGACCAAACTGGACAAAGAGTTTACCACCATTCTCATGCAGGTTCACCGCCAGTACGCGTGATTTGGGTTGTCTGCGCAGGTATGATCAAAACAAACAGGACACCTTATCATTTGCAACAACCCAAATATGCTATTTAATAATATACAAGTGCCTGTTGCCGTGATAGAATACAAGTGTACCCTTGTGTATGGGAGCATCAGGCCCTGTCAAAAGGAGACCGCCAGATGAAACTTGACCGGGTTATTGCCGTGCGCAACCGAAAAACTGTTTTTCGGGACGGAGACAGATGCATCAAAATGTTTTCGCCCGACTACAGCAAAGCAGATGTGCTGAACGAAGCGCTGAACCAGTCGCGCATTGAAGAAACCGGTATCTGCGTTCCGGAAATTCTGGAACTGGTCTGTCAGGACGGTCAATGGGCCATTGTTTCCCGTTTCATCGAAGGCAAAACCATGCAGCAGCTGATGAACGAGCCAAACGCCGATCTTAAAACGCTGATGGAGAGATTCGTAAATCTGCAAATCAGCATTCATCAGCATACCTGTCCGCTGCTCAACCGCCAGAAAGACCGGATGAACATGCAGATTTACCAGTGCAATCTGGATGCCACCATGCGTTATCACCTGCACAGCCGTCTGGATATGATGCCCCGTCAGAACCTGGTTTGCCACGGCGATTTCAGACCGTCCAACATTATCATCCAGGAAAACGGAACTCCCTGCATTCTGGACTGGTCTCATGCAAGCCAGGGGCACCCCGCCGCCGATGCCGCAAGAACCTACCTGCTTTTCTGGCTGGATGGAAAAATCACCGGCGCGCAGAACTACCTGAACCTGTTCTGCGAAAAGAGCGGCATCACCAAAGCCGATGTGGAAAAGTGGATGCCCATCGTGGCAGCCGCCCGCTCCATCAAGGGCAATGAAAAGGAACGGGAATTCCTTTTGTCCTGGGTGCGGTCCGCAGACCGTCCATAAACGGTCTTCACACTTCATATACAAACCATAACACTCTATACAACCGAACGAAAAGGAGAGACTCCCATGAAGATCACCGTCTGTATCGGCAGTTCCTGCCACTTGAAAGGCTCCCGTAAAATCGTGGAATCCCTGCAGAACCTGATTCGCACCAACAACCTGGACGATAAAGTGGAACTGGCCGGCACTTTCTGCCTCGGTCAGTGCCAGAAGGGCGTCTGCGTCACCGTAGACGACCAGCTTTTCTCCCTGTCCCCCGATACTGTTGATCAGTTCTTTGAAGAAAACGTACTGGCGAAGGTGTAAAAAAGATGGATATTCAGATCTGCGTGGGCAGTTCCTGCCATCTGAAGGGCTCTGCCGTCATCATCGAAAAGATGCAAGCTGCCGTAGAAAAATATAATCTTGTCGGAAAGGTGAACCTTTCCGGCAGCTTCTGCATGGGCGTGTGCAACCGCATGGGCGTAACGGTGTCGGTAGACGGCGAAGTGCATACCGGCATTTCCCCCGAGAATTTCTCTGAATTTTTCTCTGATCACGTTCTGGCCAAGCTCAACGGCTAAAAAAGGAGCAGTACAGCCATGGAATTCTTAACCCTGAAAAAATCCAACTGCAAAAACTGCTACAAGTGTATCCGCCACTGCCCCGTGAAAGCCATCCGCTTTTCCGGCAACCAGGCGCATATCATCAGCAATGAATGCATCCTGTGCGGTCAGTGTTTTGTGGTGTGTCCCCAGAATGCCAAGCAGATTGTAAACGAAACGGAAAAAGCCAAAGTGTTTATCCAGAGCGGCGATCCGGTTTACGTATCCCTGGCCCCTTCTTTTATTGCCAATTATCCCGGTGTGGGTATCGAATCCATGCGCAAAGCCCTGAAGCAGCTGGGTTTTGCCGATGTTGAAGAAACCGCCACCGGCGCCACCATTGTCAAAAAAGAGTATGACCGCATCCTGCGTGAAGAAGAACGCGATGTTGTCATTTCTTCCTGCTGCCATTCCATCAACCTGCTGATTCAGAAGCAGTTTCCTGCCCTGCTGCCCTATCTGGCAGACGTGATGAGCCCCATGCAGGCACACTGCGCGGATATCAAGCGCCGCGTGCCCAATGCCAAGTGCGTGTTCGTCGGTCCCTGCGTGGCCAAGAAGGACGAAGCGGACCACTTTGGCATCGTGGATGCCGTGCTCACCTTTGAGGAACTGACCAACTGGCTCAAGCAATCCAACGTGGAGTTGGAACAGCAGCTCATTCCCAACGAAGCATCCCGCGCCCGCTTCTTCCCCACCACCGGCGGCGTGCTGAAAACCATGCAGAAGGATGCTCCCAAATATACCTACCTTGCTCTGGACGGTGTGGAAAACTGCATCTCTGCGCTCAAGGACATTGAAAAAGGCCTTATTCATAACTGCTTCATTGAAATGAGCGCCTGTGTGGGCAGCTGCATCAACGGTCCTGCCATGGAAAAACACGACCATACTTCCTTCATCCAGGATTATGCCGCCGTTTCTTCCTATGCCGGCACCAGGGATTTTGACGTAGTGCAGCCCGATTCCAACCTGCTGCGCAAGCGCTTCAGCTGGATTGAAAAAATCAACAAGCAGCCCAGTGAAACGGAAATCATGACCGTGCTGCGCCAGATGGGCAAATACAAAACCTCTGACGAACTCAACTGCGGCTCCTGCGGCTACAACACCTGCCGTGAAAAAGCCATCGCCGTTATTCATGGCAAAGCAGAAATTTCCATGTGCCTGCCCTACTTGAAGGACAAGGCGGAAAGCTTCTCCGACGCCATTGTAAGCAACAACCCCCATGGTCTCATTGTGCTGAACGAAAAACTGGAAGTTCAGCAGATCAACAAAGCCATGCTGAACATTATCAACGTCCGCAACGAAAACGACGTGCTGGGCGAACTGGTCGTCCGAGTGCTGGATCCCGGCGTGTTTGAACACGTGCTGCGCACCGGCCGCGAAGTGCATGACCAGCGCACCTTCCTGCCCCAGTACAACCGCTACGTGGAAATGACCGTGACCCACGACCGTGAAACCCGCATGCTCATCGGCATGCTGCGGGATATCACCACCGAAGAAAAGGACCGCGAAAAGCGCGAAACCATTTCCCTCAAGACGGTGGAAGTGGCCGACAAAGTGGTTGAAAAGCAGATGCGTATCGTACAGGAAATCGCCTCTTTGCTGGGTGAAACCGCAGCCGAAACCAAGATTGCTTTGACCAAGCTGAAGGAGTCCATCACCAATGAAAGCTCAAGTACTCTGCGCTGAGATCGGCTACAAAAGCATTAACCATGTGGGCGAACAGCTATGCGGCGACCATGTGGATGTGATTGCCCGGGATGACGATTCCACCGTAGTGGTATTGGCAGACGGGCTGGGCAGCGGCGTAAAGGCATCCATCCTTTCCACGCTGACTTCCAAGATCATTTCCACCATGATGGCAGAAGGCCTGCCCATTGAGGAATGTGTATCCACCATCGCCGCCACGCTTCCCGTGTGTTCGGTGCGCGGTGTGGCTTACTCTACCTTTACCATCATCCAGATTCACAACAATTCCTATGCAGAAATCTTCCAGTACGATAATCCCCACGTGATCATGCTGCGCAACGGCAAGAACTATCCTTACCAGATGCGCGAAATGAATATCGACGGAAAGCAGATCTATCGTTCCTACATTAAGCTGGAAGAAGACGATATTTTCATTGCCATGTCCGACGGCTGTCCCCATGCCGGTCTGGGCCTGGTATACAACTACGGCTGGAAGCGCGAAGACATCATCGACTTCATGGAAACCATTTCTGTGGCCGGCTACACCGCTAAGACCCTTTCCACCATGCTGATTGATGAGTGCGACGGTCTCTACGGCGGAAAGCCCGGTGATGACGCCACTGCCGCCATCATCAAAATTCGCCGCCGCGAGCCCATGAACATCCTCTTCGGCCCGCCTGCCAAGCGGGATGATAACGACCGCATGATGTCGCTTTTCTTTGCCAAGCAAGGAAAACACATTGTGTGCGGCGGCACCACCTCCACCGTAGCGGCCCGGTATCTCGGAAAGCCCCTCAAAGCTTCCCTGAATTTTGAAGCCAGCGATATTCCGCCCATTGCCGAAATCGAAGGCGTGGATCTGGTTACCGAAGGCGTCATCACAGTAAACCGCGTGCTGGAATACGCCAGGGATTACCTGGGCGAAAACAAATTCTACGATACCTGGGGTTTCAAGCGCGACGGCGCTTCCCTCATCAGCCGCATGCTGTTTGAGGAAGCCACGGACATCAACTTCTATGTGGGCCGCGCCATCAACCCCGCCCATCAGAACCCCGATCTTCCCATCAACTTCAACATCAAAATGAATCTGGTGGAAGAGCTTTCCGCCTGCCTGAAACAAATGGGCAAGCGGATCAACGTCAGTTATTTCTAATCGCAAAGTCAGGCAAAAGGAGATACAACCCATGAGAAAGTTCGATACCAAAGTGCAGCACCTGAAATACAAAGTATTGCGCGAAGTGGCGCGCCTTGCATGGAAAGACCAGCTGCTGGAAAACGTGATGGACATCCCCAAGATGATCGTTCCCGGCAAAACTCCCACCATGCGCTGCTGCGTGTACAAGGAGCGCGCCATTTTGGGCGAACGCGTAAAGATCGCCATGGGCGGCGATACCAGCAACCCCAACATCATTCAGGTTATCGATATTGCCTGCGACGAATGTCCTGCCGCCGGCTACGAAGTGACCGATTCCTGCCGCGGCTGTCTTGCCCACCGCTGCGAAGACGTGTGCAAGCGCGGCGCCATCTCTTTCGATCACAACCACGTGGCTCACATCGACAAGACCAAGTGCGTGGAATGCGGTCAGTGCGCCAAGGTGTGCCCCTACTCCGCCATCGTCAACCGCAAGCGTCCCTGCCAGGTTGCCTGCAAGGTGAAGGCCATCTCCATCGACGAAAACAACGCCGCTGCCATTGATAACGAGAAGTGCATCCAGTGCGGCGCCTGCGTGTACCAGTGCCCCTTCGGCGCCATTTCCGATAAGTCCTATATTCTCAACGTGATCGATATGATCAAGAAGAGCGAAGGCAATAAGAACTATAAGGTGTACGCCATCGTGGCGCCCGCCTTTGCCAGCCAGTTCATGCATGCCAAGGTAGGCCAGGCCATCACCGGCATGAAGCAGCTGGGCTTCCACACTGTGATCGAAGCCGCGCTGGGCGGCGACATGGTTGCCATGAACGAATCCCGCGAATTGGTGGAAAAGGTGGCCGAAAAGGGAGCCATGACCTCCTCCTGCTGCCCCGCCTTTGTGCGCTACATCCAGACCGCCTTCCCGGAACTGGTGGATTTCGTCAGCCATAACCCCTCCCCCATGGTCGCGCTGGCCAAGTACATCAAGTCCACCGACCAGAATTCCAAGGTCGTCTTCGTAGGTCCCTGCACCGCCAAGAAGGCCGAATGCCAGCTGGAAGGCGCGAAAGATTACGTGGATGCCGTGCTGACCTTCGAAGAACTGCAGGCGCTGTTTGATTCCAAGGAAATCGAGCTTAGCGAACTGGCAGAAGACGTGCTGGACAACGCTTCCTACTTTGGCCGCATCTTCGCCCGCACCGGCGGTCTGAGCGACGCCGTTGCTCAGGCGCTGAAGGAGCAGAACATCGACTTTGAAACCAAGCCCGTGGTTTGCAACGGCATTGAAGAATGCCGCATGGCACTGCTCAAGCTCTCCAAAAATCCCAAGATTCTGGGCGGCAACTTCATCGAAGGCATGGCATGCCTTGGCGGCTGCATCAACGGCGCCGGCTGCCTCACCCACGGCGAAAAGAACAAGGCAGACGTGGACAAGTACGGCCGCGAAGCCATGGAAAAAACCATCTCCGATGCCGTCTCCATTCTGCAGAACTTCTAATCATCATTACAGCAGCCCCGCTTAAAAGCGGGGCTTTTCTTTATCCGGGCAGAATCATCATGCCCATCCGCAGATCACCTTGACAAACGCTTTTTAGCCATGTTACCATCCAGATACAAAATAGTTAAAAAAAAGAGGGAATACCATGCTGAAGCTCCCCTATGAACAAGCTGCAAAAATCGTTAGCCGCATGTCCGTAAAGCAGAAAATCGGGCAGATGATCATGGCCAGCATTGAAGTAACAGAAATGGACGAAAAAACCCGCGCTTTCCTCAGGGAAAGCTGCGCCGGCAATGTGATTCTCTTTGGCAAAAACTGCGCAAACCGCGCGCAAATCGCCCGCCTGAATGCTCAGATTCAAGATGAAATCAGCCAGAACACAGGCGTGCAGGCGCTGCTTTCCATCGATCAGGAAGGCGGCATCGTCACCCGCATCCGAAACGGTGCTACGGTGTTTTCTTCCGCTGCAGCCATCGGCAGCACCGGTGATCCGGATCTGGCGTACCTGACCGGGCACATCATGGGTAACGAACTGCGCTCGCTCGGCATTGCGTTCAACCTGGCGCCCGTGCTGGATACCGACGGCAGCCGCATTGGTTCCATTCCCAACCGCCGCAGTTTCGGCCCCACCACGGAAATCACCTCTCTTTTCGGCGGTGCTTATGCCCGCGGGCTCCGCGACAGCGGCGTGATTGATTGCGGCAAGCATTTCCCCGGCTGCGGCGACAGTCCGGTGGATACCCATTTCGGTACGTCCGTGGTCCACTCTTCCCGGGAAGAAGCCATGAAAAACTCCGTTCAGGCCTTCAAGCAGGTGATGGACGAAGGTATGCGCGCCATCATGATCGATCATACCTGCTATACCGGGCTGGACCCCGAAGGTCTTCCCGCCAGCGTTTCCAAGCCGGTCATTCAGGAACTGGCCCGCAAGGAACTGGGCTTTGACGGCCTGATCATCAGCGATGGACTGCAGATGCTGGCCATTGCCGATGTATACGGCGCTCCGAAAGGCTGCGTGATGGCAGCAGAGGCCGGCTGCGATCTGCTCATTGTAGGAAACGGCGGAGACAATGCAGACCCCGACGGAAAAGACGTGCAGACTCCCTGCATTGAGGCCATGCTGGATGCCCTGGAATCGGGCGAACTGAGCATGGAGCGGGTGGAAGAATCCGCACGCCGCATTGTAGCTTTCAAACTGATGCTGGGTGATCTCTATCCGGAAAAGGATGTATCCGCCCGTGACTGGAGCGCACACGAAGCATTCTCCCGAGCGCTGGCCAAAATGACCGTCAAAGTTCAGAAAAACGAAAACAACATGCTGCCGCTGCCCGAAGGCGCCCTGTTCCTTTCCCGCATTTCCCGGGCCAGACTGGGTGTGGAAGAAGGCGATAAACTGGTGGACGGTTTCGCCCCCATGGCTGCACGGTTGTGCCGCGGAACGGCAGTCGAATTTGCCGACCGCCCCGACTTTGATACACTGGAAAAGCAGATCAAGGAGGCTCCCGCCGTTGTATTCTCCACTGCTTACCGCTCCGAGCTTCCCGAGCTTGTGGAAGACATCCGGGCTGTATGCCGATTGAATTCCAACACCTGCTATGTATGCATGGACGTGCCTCAGGCAGCCAAGGCAGCCGATTTCGTCCCCTGTATTATCACCAGCTACGATTACACCGTAAACGCCATCCGCGCTGTGTGTGATATGTTGAAAGGCAACTGACAAGCAAAACCCCCGCTCCCATAAAACAGGGAACGGGGTTTTTACCTTTCATTTCTCTCAATGATCCAAAATAAAACTTTTGACGTCACGATGGAAGCACATATACAGCATCGGCGCCAGCGAAACGGCACTGCCTGCCGCAAACACGATGTAGAGCGGGAACACATCGCCCAGCACACCGTACAATAGAGCAGACAGCGCCACACCGCCTACGGATGCAGACTGCAAAAAACCCAGAATGGCGCCGCGGTTGCTTGCCGGCAAGGCCAGCGTCAGCGATGCATTCAGGATGGCATTACCTGCCGTATTAAGCAGAGATGCCAGAAAAGCCAGCACACACATCACGATAAAATCCGTAGACAGATAGGACAAAATCAGAAACACAACAGCCAGAGAAAAGCCCAGTGCCATGACCCAGAAGCGAACCTTCGGCTTCAGTTTCACAATACCCAGCACCGTTACAGCCAGCAGCGATGCAGCAGTGTGTACCGTCAACAGATAGCCGTACATATCCACCGTAAAGCCTTTTTCCATGCAGAAAGGCAGCACCAGACGCAAAGGTCCTGCACACAGAAGATTAAGCACCAGCACCCCGGGGATCAGCACTTTCAGGCAGCGATCGGAAAAGATGGCTTTCACAGCATCCTTCGAATCGTGCAGGATGCCCTTCACCGTAACGCCGTTTCCTTCCTGCACCGTTTTGGGTGCGTGGATGAACAATTCCGCAAAGGCGGAATACAGATTGCTCAGACCGTTGATCACGATGATCAGCGGCACACCGAAAAATGCTACCATCACACCACTAAAGGCAGTACCCACCATGTCAATGGCCGTCAATGTACCGGAGAACACAGACTGTCCGCGCACCATATCGTCATGGGGAATAATATCTATCATCAGTGTACGGGCAGCAGGCGAATAAAACACGCCGCCAAAGGCTGCCAGCAATGCCGCCAGAAGCACAACCGGTACATTCAACGCATCCATATAAGCCAGTACACCTACACCCAGCATAATCAGACCCTGAATAATATCCGTCAGCACCAGCACCCATTTGCGGTTCAGTTTATCCACCACACTGCCGCTGAAAGGCGACAAAAACATCGTAACAAACATAGATACAGCGGACATTACGCCCATCAATCCGCTGGAACCCGTCTTTTCATAAACCCAGTAGCCGATGGCCACACTGTACATCAAATCGCCAATAGTGCTGACCGCATTGGCCTGCAGCAGCATAATGTAATTCTTGTTCCACAGTTTCTTTTGCAAAAACCACACCTCTTTCATGCAGCAAATTCTACCATGGCGCGCACAAAGAGTCAATCAACCCTTCGTTGAAGGGCAAAACCCAAGCAACCAACAGTTGCACGGTCACATAAGCGGCCAATAAAAGAAAATAACCCGGGACGCCCGTTTGGGTATCCCAGGTGTATCAACACTTCATTCTCTTTCATTTTCGAGCGTTAATAGACCGCAACATCCCGCAGACGCCAGTTTTCTGCCGCATATATCATGGGTATATCATAGGGCAAAATAGCTGAAATAAACAGAAACAAGGAGTATCAACAGTTTCGTTTTCCCGTGTGGGCAAGTGTGTGATTATGTGTTCTTGTGTGTGACTGTATCGGTCATGGGGTAAAACGAAAACAGCGATTATGAAGTTCTGATCGGAAATAGAGTGGAATACCTCATCGCCAGGGGAGGAAATTACCCCATCACTGATATAGCAAAAGGCTCAGAAGCCCTGTGATTACAAGGTTTCTGAGCCTTTGAAGTATAAAAAAATTCATCACCCAGTTTGTATCAAAAACTAGGTGATGATGTGGTCGAAGTGGCGGGATTCGAACCCGCGGCCTTTTGGTCCCGAACCAAACGCGCTACCAAACTGCGCTACACCTCGGTAAAAAAAATGGAGCCAATGAGGGGACTCGGACCCCTGACCTGCTGATTACGAATCAGCTGCTCTACCGACTGAGCTACATTGGCATACTGCGCATTGTCAGCGCTAAAAATTATAGCACAGCGCCATGTAAAAGTCAAACATTTTTTACACAGGTTTTGCATAATCCATCATCCCATGTGTCCTCCCCCGACCTTTTGGTCCGTAGACAAACGTTCTACCCTTCTTTCTGCTTTACAATATGCACGCCGCCGCAAAATATGCTATAATGCAGAAAACACCACCCTCCGGAGGGACATTATGACCCACATCACCTGGAACGAACAAATTCCCCACGCCGGCACCTACGATGTAATCGTTGCCGGCGGCGGATTGGCGGGCATTGCCGCTGCATTGGCTGCAGCCCGGGAGCATGCATCCGTACTCCTTTTGGAAAAACAGTGCTGGCTGGGCGGACTGGCCACCAACGGTCTCATTAATTTCTGGGTCCCCCTTTGCAACGGACGCGGCAAATGGATCATCCGCGGCATGGCAGAAGAATTTTTGAACTTGTCTTTCCGCTACGGTTTTGATACCCTGCCTCCCGACTGGAAAAACGGAGAGCCTGCCGCGCCCACCAACGCACGGCTGTGCTCCTGGTACTCCTCCGGCATTTTTGCCCTTACACTGTTAGAAGCGCTGAAAGAGGCCGGCGTCCGCATCCTGTATGATGCTCAGGTTTCTGCCCCTGTCATGGATGGCACCCACTGCAAGGGGCTCATCGTGGACGGAAAATCCGGGCGTCAATATTATGCAGGCGGCGTGATTGTGGACGCCACCGGCGATGCGGATATCCTGCTGAAAGCCGGCGTTCCTACCGTGGACGGCTGCAACTATTACACCTACATCGGCGAAGGCATCACGCTGGACGGCTGCCGCCGCGCATGGGAAAAGCAGGATATTTTCCAGGCCTATTACCGCCCTGCCGGCTACGAAGCCAATCTGTACGGCTACAACCACCCCGAGCACATTGCACTGCACAAGGGCGCTACGCTGGAAAACATCAACGAATATCTGCAGAAGAATCAATTGGAAATGCTGCGCAAAATCAAGCAGGAAGACCGCAGGGCGCACAACATCCACATGCTGCCCTCCATGGCGCAATTGCGTACAGCTCGCCGCATTGACGGCGACAGTACCCTGAAGGGAAGGGATGTATACCATCACTGCAGCACCTCCATCGGCGTTATCTGTGATTTTGACCATCAGGACCGCCTGTTCGAAGTGCCCTACGGAACGCTGGTGCGCACCGGGTTTGATAACCTGATTACCTGCGGCCGCTCCGCATCCGGCGAAGGATGGGGTTGGGACGTGCTGCGCGTCATTCCCCCTGCCGTCCTCACCGGGCAGGCTGCCGGCATTGCAGCGGCGCAGGCGCTGAGCTCCCATACCCCGCTGCCCAGTTTACCTGTTGAAATTTTGCAAAGCGCACTGAAAAAAACGGGCGTCATCATCCATTTTGACGATGCATGGCTCCCCGCACATCCGGAAGAAGATCCTCTTTTGCATAAATAACCAACAAAAAACGCCCTGATGGGGCGTTTTTTCTTATTCCGGAATCAAACCGAAGTGCTTCTCCAGTTTCTGAAACGTATCTTCTATGGTGCTATCTTCCGTGCGTACATGGATAAAAAAGCCGCTTTCTTCAAATGCCCGGTATTTTCCCGGACTGTTGATCAGCGCAAGTCCCTTGCGGTAATTCTCCATGGCAGCTGCAGGATTCTGTGCCTGCAGGATCTGCTGATAGATGAACTGCTTTTCTGCATCTTCCCGCTCAAAGAACCGATCCACCGACATGCTTTGGGGCGACAGCATAATGGCCACATGCTTTTCGTCCGATATTTCCCTGAGCACATCGACGGGAATATTGGTATCCACAAAGATCTTTTTGCCCTGTGCAGACAAGCGAATCAGTTGAACGATCTCCAGTTCTGCTGCTTCCAGAGCGCAATTTTGAATCCAGGCATCATAGGCTTCCGGGCTGCGGGCAATGAATTCCTGCCAGGAAGACATGGTATCGATGTAGCACAGATTGGGCTGATGCTCAGCATCCACATGCTCGAGCAAATCATTGTGGTAGTTTTCCCCGCACTTGATTCCATCGTGCTTTTCCGAAAGCAGACGCACCATGGTGGATTTTCCGGCGTACGCCGTGCCATTGATGAAATACACATTCCTTAGTAAACTGCGCAGAATGTTGCTCTCAATTCCAAACTTCATTTTTCACCCTTCATTCCTGCCATTTTTCCATTCGTCTCAGCAGATTTTCCACATGCCGCCGGGCCACAGAGGCGCTTTCCAGCATTTCCCCTTCAGTCAAAGGACGGTCGCCCATCAAGCCCATAAACTGGCTGACCTTCAGCCCCAACGCCTCCTGCATATCTGCATCGCTGCCCCGGGGCGAAACCAGATAATAACAAAGCAGTGAATCCTTCTGGCCGATGCGGTGGGCCCGGTCTTCCGCCTGGGAATGCACCGCAGGCGACCAGTCCAGTTCCCCAAAGACCACACAGGTGGCCTTCTGCAGATTCAGCCCGCTGGCAGAGCGCAGGGAAATGCAGCACAAATCCGTTTTATCTTCCATAAAACGATCTACAGCATTTTGCTTCTGTGCATCCGTTTCACGGCCTGTGATGAATACAGGATGCAGACTGCTCAGTTCCTTCTTGTAAAGATCCATCACCTTGTGATGATGGGCAAAGAGAAGTACCTTTTCTCCTGCATCGCACAGAGCACGGACAAACTGACACACATAAGGCGCTTTGGCCACGCCCGTAGCCTGCCGCTCTTCCTGAGAAATTTGATCCTCCAGCAGGGCACGGGCAGAACGGGTCATTTCTTCATCCGTGCGGTAGCGGCGTATTTTCTCCATAACCGAGCGCATCAGCTGCCTGTAAATCTGGTCGTCCGCATCAATTTCCTGCACCAGACGCCGTTTCTCGGGCAATTCGGGCAATACTTCCTGTTTGGTGCGGCGCAGCATCAACCCTTCCCGGCGGAGATGGTCGCCCAGCAAATCGGGCTTTAACACCACGCTGTTTCCATAGCCCGCACACCATTCCCGGGAAAAGGATTCCCAATCCCCCAGAAAATGGAAATCCAGTATATTGACCACATTCCAGATTTCACCGCCATGGTTGTAGATGGGCGTACCGGACAGACCCACCACCACTTCGCTGCTTTCCGCCAACAGCGATGCCGCGCTGTATTTATCCGTGCCGGCACGGCGCAGTTCCTGAATTTCGTCAAACACCACTGCGCGGAACAGCTGTTTGGGCAGCACATCCTTCCATCCCCGCAGCAGCAGATAATGCACAATATATATATCCGCTTCAGGCAGTTCATAAGGCGTCAGGCCCTTCAGCACATGGATGCGGGGCACTCTTCCATGAATACGCACAAACCGCTGGCTTTCACGCTGCCAATTGAGCACCAGATGAGGCGGCACCACCACGCAAACGGGAAACAATCCCCGCATGGATACAGACGCCAGCGCCTGCACTGTTTTCCCCAGGCCCATTTCATCCGCCAGCAGCGCCCGCGGCGTCAGGTTGAGAAAGCTGACGCCGGTCTGCTGGAAAGGCCGAAGCTGACCGTCAAAGCAATCGGGATCCAGTTTGGCAGCAGGCGGCGCAGTACGCACCCGCTCTTTTTGGCGGTAATAGTTTTGTGCATCCCGAAGCGCATCTTGAAAACGTACCCTGTCCTTTTCCGCAACAGTCAGAGGATAGCGCTGCATAAGCCAGTTCACATCGCCAATCATGCGCCGGTGCGCCGCGAAGCGCGCTTCCCCGCGTCTGGCACCGGCGCTGCCGGGAAAGAGCCTTTTGGCCATTTCGGTCACGCAGGGCTCGCCTTTGATGACCCACTGCTTCCTTCTGGCATTATAGGACAGCGTGCCGTAGGTATATCCGGCAGATTCATGGCTTTTCAGATAAGCAGGCAGATCGTCCTGCAAAACGGACTGCAACACGGTTTCTTCAATCCCGCGCTCCGGGAGCCATTCTTCCGCAGCTTCCGGTTCATCAAAAAACAGGACATCCGGTTCTGTTTCAGCAATCAGCCCCCCGGCGTCTCCCGGAGACTGCAAAGCGCCCTCCGGTAACATTTCATCCTCCGGCGTATATGCTTCCGTGCCGCTGTCCATGGCAATTCCCCACAGACTGTGAAGCGAAAGAACTTCCACCTTTTTTCCCATCATGGCTTTGGGCAGATTGACCGCCCGCTCCACCACCACAACCACACCGTCCAGCATACCGCTTTTGAGGTATCTGGCCAGCTGCTTTTCCAGCAGCGTTTTATTGGGTTTTCCGCGTTTCACTTCAATGCCGATCCTGCCGCACAGAAAATCAATACGGGCGCGGTTTCCAAGGGAAGCTTCATGCAGGAAAGGAATTTCTGCCATCTGCAGCGCCTGGGCCACCAGGGCATGCAAATCATACTCACCCTGCACCAGAGGCGCACGAATACAACGCAATGCCTGCAGTACCTGTTCCATTTCCTGCGCCTCCTTCCCATGTTGAATCGTGCCTTATTATAGCACGATTCCCGTCCGCTTGTCCTGTCTTTTTCACCAATTCAGGAAAATGTGCATTTTTTACAAGATATGCACACCTTACCGCTTGTCTTGAAGGGGGGAAAGATGGTATGATAAGGTGTATTTCTTTCACGAAGGAGACACCGATGAAACATCGCTTTTTGACTGTTCTCACCGCACTGCTTCTGCTGTGCGTCTGCTCTGCCCTGGCAGAAGATGCTGCTTTTACCAATGCGCCTGATCTGATGCGCCCCGGCAAAACAGAACGCATCAGCTTCAACGTTCCCGAAAGCGGCAGCGCCCAGTTGGATCTGATTGACCAAAACGGCTCTCAGGCCGTCCTTATCCGGGAAAGCATGAATGCCATTCAGGGCGAAAACCACCTCTCCTGGGATGGCATGAAGGCGGATGGCGCGTCCGTGCAGCCGGGCACATACACACTGCGTCTGGTGCTGACTGGCGCTTCCAACACCTATCAGGCGCTGCACACCCTGACGGTAGGCGAACCCGCTCCGCAGGTCACTCACATTCAGGCTCCCGGCGTTCTGGTAGCGGGTGACACCTGGAACATGATGGTAGACTGTTCCGTTGCCGGCACCTTGGAAGTGCGCATCCGTCTTGCAGACGGCGAATGGCGCACCCTCTACGAAGCTCTTGTGCAAGGCGGCACCGCCACCCTTTCCTGGGATGGAAAACTGGATGATTTCTGGGTGGCGTCCGGCGAATATTCCGTGCAGGCGCGCCTTACAGATGAAAGCGGCTTTACCGGCACCCCTCAGCAGATTTCGCTGATTCTCAGCGATATGCCCACCCCCACGCCCGTGCCTACCGCCACGCCCCGTCCTACGCCTTACCTGCCCAGCCAGCATACCACTCAGGAGGAAGAAAACAATTACTGGACACTTCCCATCGGCGAGTGGGATGAAGAAAAGATCTGGGAAATCATGATGCAGCCCATCACCGTGCTGAACGGCGAACAGAAAGAAACGTTCAAAATTCGTTCCACGCCCGATGATTCCAGCCGCGAAAACATCATTGGCGAAATCACCTATGCCAGTCAGGGTGTTCACGTACTGGGTGAAAGTGAAAACGGCTGGACGCTGGTGGAAGCCTACAATTCCTCCTACGGACCCGACTGCACCTCCCGTCCCGGCTACGGCGCCACGGATGAACGGCTCACCGGCTATGTAAAAACCTCTCTCCTCAAAGAAATCACTCCCCGCACGGATTATGCTTTGCTGATTGATAAACTCAAGCAGGAAATGTATATCTTCTCCGAAGGCAAGTGCATCAGCACGCTGCTGATTTCCACCGGCGAACCCACCGAAAAGCAGCCCTGGAACGAAACCCCCGCCGGTGAATTCTTGATGGTAAGCCGCGTAGGCGGTTTCCCTGCCGGCAATCTGTGGTGCGCCTACGGCATGCGCATCAACGGCGGCTGTCTGATTCACGAAGTTCCCTACATCGGCGCCAAGGATACCCCCTCTTCCGACAAGGATTATTCCAGCACGGTGCCCAAACTGGGCAGCAAAGCCAGCCATGGGTGCATCCGCGTGCAGAAGGCCAAGAACGAAGCCGGTCACAATATCTCCTGGCTGTGGAACAACATCAAGGTAAACACCAAAGTGCTCATCTGGGACGATACCGGCCGGCGGGTTTTCTACCCCGATGACAGCACCCCCATCTATTACAACCAGGACGGCGGCAAATACTTCCACGAAAACCAGAACTGCCCTTCCGTTCGCGACCGCTTCCTGCCCCTTACCGAAAGCACCTACGGCGAACTGGAAACCCTGTTTGAAAAGCCGCAGCGCTGCAGCAAATGCGCCACGCTGAAAACCAAGGCCGAAATCGACGCCATCAACGAAGCTAACGGCATTCATTAAACCCCGTATTCAAAACAGCACCCTTAAAACAGGTGCTGTTTTTTCGTGCTGGCGAATTGTGTTCCTTGCAGTATCATGCTATAATGTACATGATCATTGCCAAATTCAGGAGGCATATATGGCCTACAGCATCACACTGTTTCCCACACAGGAAACATTCCATACCCATCTCATCCAGCAGCATCTGGATGCATGCCGGGATGCCAACGGCGGAGAAGTTGCCCTTGCCGCCGGCGAATGGCGCATTGCCAGTATCCGGATGTATTCCAACACCACGCTGCGCCTGCTGCCCGGCGCTCATGTGACCGCC
>JAFYLS010000072.1 GCA_017550035.1 Clostridia bacterium | reverse complement strand
CGGGCAAGGGCAAGCAGCATATCCCGCAGCGCAAACACCACATACACGTCCAACCCATAGGGAAGAGCATGAACCAGACCGCGCAAACAGGCCACCAGATAGCTGACATGCAAGGCAGAAACATCTGTATTGCCTTCCTCCAGCAGCCGTATTTCCTCACAAACCTGTGCAATGGAACCAAAGAACATCATAAACGTCAGCAGTACGCATAATACGATGAGCAGCACATCCATCAGCCGGTACAATTTTGCGGTCTTTGCCGTTTTGACCGCATCCCGCAGCCGAATGGCCGCATAGGCCAGCAGCAGAGAATATATACATCCGCCCAGCATGGATGAACCCACCGCATGATTCAAAAGCGGCCTCCCGGAAGGATTGATCAGCAGATAGATTACACCAAACAACGCAGCGCTGATCACGAGCAGCAGAAAATCCCCTTTCTGCTGTCTGTTTTGCGCCAGCCGCACCGCAAACAGCACCGCACAGGGCGCACAAAAAAGAACATACAGCACAATGGCAACGGTATTCCCCGCAGCACCGGAAAGGGAAAGCCAGCGCAGTCCATGCGCAATCTGCGCAAAAGGAAATGCACTCAGTTCGGCGACAACTGCCTCCCCTTTTCCCCACAAAAAAGCGCACCAAATACATAAAGCCGCTTCCGCAGACAGCAAACAAAACAGTGTTTTACGCTTCATCCTATCACCTCGCAGCTTCATCTTACATTACAAATTATTGTTTGTCAATAATTTTGATACATAAAAAAGAGCCGCCCGAAAGCAGCTCTCCGGATGATATTAATCATCAACATCAAAATCTTTTCAGTCAAGTTCTATCAGTTTTTTCAGTCCGTCTTCATCAATCACCGGCACGCCCAGCTTTTGCGCTTTGTCCAATTTGCTGCCCGCCTTTTCACCGCAGACCAGGTAATGGGTCTTTTTGCTGACGGAGGAAGCGGCCGTGCCGCCATGATCGCGGATCAATTGCTCCGCTTCCTGACGGGACAAGGTAGGCAATGTACCGGTGACCACCAGTGTCATGCCGTTCAGACTGCCGCCCTGTGCCTTCTGCACTTCTTCGGGCTTAACGCCCATTTCCAGCAGCCGGTCGATCATGCGGTTGTTTTCGGGAAAAGCGAAAAACTCCACCATGCTCTGAGCCACGATCTCGCCGATCTCGTCCATGGCGGTCAGTTCTTCCACGGTGGCATTGCGCACCTTTTCCAGGGTGCCAAAGCGCTGCGCCAGATCCCGGGCGGTGGATTTGCCGATATTGGGAATGCCCACCGCCAGCAGGAAGGCATCCAATTTGCAACGCTTGCTGTTTTCCAGCGCGGTCAGCAGATTCTGCGCCTTCTTTTCCTTAAATCCTTCCAGGGATAAAAGCTGGCTCATATCCAACTGATACAAATCGGCAGCATCCCGAACGCCCAGCTGATCATAAAGCAGATCGGCCGTTTTTTCCGAGAAGGAAGCAATGTCCATGGCGTCACGGGAAGCAAAGTGCTTGATGCGCATCACGCTTTGGGGTTTACAGCTTTGACGGTTGAGGCAGAACAGGTGGGCGCCCCGCTCGGTCAGTTCTCCCCCGCAGGCCGGACAGCGGTCCGGAGGCAGAATATCCACTCCCGGCGCATCGTCATCCACGCACCCCATGATCTCGGGAATCACGTCGTTGGAGCGGCGAATCCACACTTCTTTGCCGATCTTCAGTTTTTTTCTGCGGATATCGCCCATGTTGTTCAGCGTAGCCTTACGCACGGTAACGCCGGCAAAGTCCACAGGCGATACGTGGGCAAGGGGCGTCAATTTGCCCGTTCTGCCCAGTTCCCAGGTCACTTCCATAAGCGTGGCGGTATTCTCTTCTGCAGCAAACTTGTACGCCACCGCCCAGCGGGGGAACTTGTCGGTATATCCCATAGCGGCGCGGGTTTCATTGTCCCGCACCTTCACCACAGCGCCGTCAATGAGAAAATCCAGCGTCGGACGGCTTTCTTCGATCTCTTTGATGGCGGCAAGCACTGCATCGCGGCTGTCGGCACGGCGGTAAAAGGGGCTGATGGGAAAACCCTGTTCTTTGAGGAAGGCGATCATGCCCTCCTGATCCCGATAGGGGGGATTTTCAATGGTGCCCACCTGATAAAAATAAGCGCTGAGATGCCTTTCCGCCGTCACGGCAGGGTCCAGATTGCGCAGTCCCCCGGCCGCTGCATTGCGGGCGTTTTTCAAGGGGTCCGCGTGGGTCTCGTTATACTTTTCCAAGGCGGACAGGCGCATGATGCACTCGCCCTGCACCTCCAGCACGCCCTTGTAGGGAATGGAAAGCGGGATCTCCCGGATGGTTTTGCTTTGAGGCAGAATGCCCTCGCCCACTTCGCCGTTGCCGCGGGTGGCCGCCTGCGTAAGCACGCCGTCCCGGTACGTCAGATTGATGGTCAGTCCGTCAAACTTATACTCCACGCCATACTGGGGCGCTGGCATGCCGTTTTCCCGGGCCAGCTTTTCGCTGCGGTCCAGCCAGAGGGAAAGTTCATCTTCGTTCTGGCTCTTGTCCATGCTCCACAGCCGGGTGATATGGGTATGTTCCTCAAACCCGGGCAGCACATCGCCGCCCACGCGGTGGGTAGGAGAATCAGGAAGCACAGTTCCCGTTTCCTTTTCCAGGGCCAGCAGTTCGTTATACATGCCGTCCCATTCCGCGTCGGAGATCAGCGGTTTATCCAGCGTATAGTAAGCACGGGCCGTTTCGTTCAAACGGTCCACCAGAGCGCGCATTTTTTCCATACTCATACGGGAAAGCCATCCCTTCCGATGCATAAAACGGGCTCAAGGAGAGCCCATTTCATGCAAAACTGATTAGTCTTCGATTTTGACGATGGGCGCAATGGCCAGAGAGAATTCCTTTTCGCCATAGGCCGTAAAGGCAATGCGGATGCGGGCGTCGGCGCCTTCGCCGTGAATGGCGCGCACCGTACCCTTGCCGAACTTGAGATGCAAAACCCTTTCGCCCACCTTGTACATCTGCCCCACCATATTGGCCGATTTCGCAGCCTGAGAAGGCACAAGCCCCTTGGTAACGCCGGGAATGGTGGCAGGGTCCCGCTTCTGCTGACCCATGCCGGGCGTGCCGAAGGACAGATTACGGGGCCGGGCAGGATTGATGCGGTTTCGTTCCACAGAGTGCTCCTGGCGGAGATGATCCGCCGCCACAGGGTTCTGGCGCACGGATGCCCATTCATCCTGCATGAGGCGTTCGGGAATTTCCTTCAGGAAGGGCGAAGGCGCGTTATGGGTGATCTGGTTAAAAAGCATGCGGCGACGGGCAAAGGACAAAAACAGTCTTTCCCGTGCGCGGGTGATGCCCACGTAACAGAGCCTGCGTTCCTCTTCATAGCGGTTTTCTTCGGTAACCGAGCGCATGGAGGGGAAAATGCCCTCTTCCATACCAGCCAGGAACACCGCCTTGTATTCCAGACCCTTGGCGGAATGCAGCGTCATCATGGTCACATACTGAGGCGCATCCTCCTGCCTGTCCAAATCGGTGACCAGGGCCACGTTCTCCAAAAAGGCTTCCAGCGTTTTTTCTTCGCTCTTGCCTTCAAATTCCCGGGCGGCGCCCACAAATTCCATCAGGTTTTCCACGCGGGTCCTGTTTTCCTCGCTGTCCTCGCCGGTGAACTGCTTTTTGAGGCCCGATTCGTTCAGCATATAATCGCAGAACTCGGAAAGGGACATCATATCCTTCATGGCGGTCAGTTTCATGAGCAGCATGGCAAATTCACCGATGCACTTGCGGGGACGGGAAGACAGCGTGTCCGGCGGCGCCATGATGGCGCTGTAGAGCGGAATATCCATCTCCCGGGCATAGTCCTGCAAAAACGTCACCGTGCTGTCGCCAATGGAACGGCGGGGCGTATTGATGATGCGCAGCAGCGATACGTCGTCGGTGGGATTGACGATCACACGCAGATAGGCCAGCGCATCCTTGATTTCCCGGCGGTCATAGAAACGGGTGCCGCCGAACACGCGGTAGGGAATGCCGGCGCGCATGAACATTTCTTCCATAACGCGGCTCTGGGCATGCATGCGGTAGAGCACGCTCATTTCGGAATAGGGAAGCTGCTGCCTGCGCATCTGGCGAATCTGTTCGCAGATCCAGGCGGCTTCTTCCCGCTCATCTCCCGCAGCAAAGAGGCGAATCTTTTCGCCCTCGCCGGCGTCCGTCCACAGGGCCTTTTCCTTGCGCCCCCGATTGTGAGCAATGACCTGATTGGCGGCGTCCAGAATGTTGGCGGTAGAGCGGTAGTTCTGCTCCAGTTTAATGACGGTGGCGTCGGGAAAATCCTTTTCAAAATCCAGAATATTGCGAATGTCGGCGCCGCGCCAGCCGTAAATCGACTGGTCGTCATCGCCCACCACGCACAGGTTCCGGCTTTCCTGGGTCAGAAGCCTTACAAACTGATACTGTGCCACGTTGGTGTCCTGATATTCGTCCACGTGCACATATTCAAAGCGGCGGCGGTAATAATCCAGTACAGGGGGATGATCCAGCAAAAGCTGCAGCGCCTTGAGCAGAATATCGTCAAAATCCAGGGCGTTTGCGCTTTTCAATTTGTTTTCGTACCACACGAAAATATCGTGGATCTTCTGGCTGCGGAAATCCCGGGGGCTCTGGAGGAACCATTCGTCGGGGTTGAGCAGCTTATTCTTGGCATCGGAAAGCTTGCTGCTCACTTCCCGGGGCGAAATCACTTTATCGTCAATATTCAGCGCCTTGAGCGCTTCCTTGATCACGCGGGTGGAATCGTCGTCGTCATAGATGGTAAAGGCGCGGTTGTAGCCAATTTTTTCAATATCGCGGCGCAGCATGCGCACGCATACGGAATGGAAGGTGCCCAGCCACATATCCTGCGCCGTTGCACCCACCAGTTTTTCCACGCGCTCGCGCATTTCGCGGGCCGCCTTATTGGTAAAGGTGAGCGCCAGAATGGATCGGGGATTCACGCCCCGGGAAATCAGATTGGCAATACGGTATGTGACCGTGCGGGTTTTGCCGCTGCCCGCACCGGCCAGAATCAGCACAGGGCCGTTCAGCGTTTCCGCCGCCCTGCGCTGCATGGGATTGAGATCTGCTAAGTTCATCATTTGTCCTCTTCCTGTTTCATGCGTTCCAGCGCCACTTTGTACCCTTCCGCGCCGTACACCAGCGCCCGGTTCACCCGGCTGATGGTGGCAGTGCTGGCGCCGGTCTGTTCGGATATGACAGCATAGGTCAGCTTTTTATCCAGAAGTTCGGCCACTTCATAGCGCTGAGCCATGCTCTTGAGTTCCTGAATAGTGCACAGATCCTCCAGAAAAGAGAGCATCTCCTCCCTGCTTTTCAGGGTCAGAAGCGCATCGGCCATACGAATGATATTTTCCGTGATCATGCACAAAACTCCTTTCGGTAAAACCAGGCACCCGTGCGCGGCCAGCTGCCGCCAAAGTCCCGTTTCTGCAATGCAGCACTTTAACACGCTAATTATACTATAAATGCATTTTTCTTTCAAGAAAGAAGCCTTCTCCCGGCGTAAATTTCTTCCCTTGACGAAGAATGCAATGCGCCGATATAATACAACCAAAAGGAGGCATCGGGGTTATGTGCGGACGGTATTACCTGAAAAGTGAAGATATGAACGCCATCATCGGCACGCTGCTGCGCACATTGGAACGCAAAGGCGTCCCTTCCCATGCCAAACTGAACGGCGAAATCTATCCCGGGGATACGGCGCCCGTTTTGTGCCATAACCGGGCCCACGAAACCCGTGCCTTTTTCATGGACTGGGGTTTTGATGTGAACCAGAAACGCATTTTCAATGCCCGCAGCGAAACGGCAAAGGAAAAAACCATGTTCCGGGAAAGCATGCACCAGCACCGCTGCATCGTGCCCGCTTCCTGCTACTTTGAATGGGAGCAAACCACTCACCAGAAAATGAACATCCGCCCCACAAGCGGCCATTCCCTGTTCCTGGCCGGGCTCTACCGGCCGGAAAAGGACGGTCGCTACAGCTATACCGTGCTGACCCGCGCAGCCGCCCCCCACCTTGAAAGCATCCATCCGCGCATGCCCGTCATTCTCCCCGCCGACTGCATCATGGAATGGATGGCGCCCCGCTTCAACCCAGATTTGATTCTCCGCCATGCGCTGGATGCACTGACCTTTTCGCCGGTAGACAGCCCTTTTCCGCTAATCAGCACCGCTTCCCCGTCAAAGGCCTCCCCTTCCCCCGCCCCCAGGGACACGTAAATTTGCACCAATTTTTCTCTTGCATTTTCCCTTCTGTTGTGCTATACTATTTGAGCACTTGGGGCATTAGCACAGTTGGTAGCGCGCTACATTCGCATTGTAGAGGTCAGCGGTTCGAATCCGCTATGCTCCACCAAAGGACTTGCAAAACGCAAGTCTTTTTTCGTTTTGGGGATGTTTTTTGCAGGATGCGTGGTGTAAAGGCTTCATTTTAGTCAATCTTTTCCTTTACATACCATCCTGTCGAAATGACGGCAGGATGGTATATTGCGAAAAAAGTCCACATCGCCCCATCATTGACATCGCCTGCGCCAGCGTCTATAATCAATTTATCGATGTCATATATAATGAGGAGGTTTCCCGCCATGCAAGACGGCATTCACAGCATGCTTCCACGGGAAAACATGTCTGAATCTGTCCGCAAGTACTGGGATTTTGTTCAGCGCAAACCTGACGCCCCCGTTTATCTGACGGAGTTCGGCTACTATTCCATGGACAAATGGATTCGCGAAGAAGGGCTGCGCAGCGAAGAGGAACTGAATGCGCTGTGCCGTTTTGATGCGCCCGCCGTCTGGACACTGGGCGGGTTGGGCAGCTGCGAAGCAGAGTTTGTGCCACAATTTGAGGAAAAAGTGCTGCAGGACATGGGCGATTACGAACTGGTGCAGGACTTTGCAGGCCGCCATGTGAAGTATTTTAAGGGGCGGCGCAGCGGCTTTATGCCCGAGTATGCGAACCATCCCGTGAAGGACCAAAAAACCTGGGAGGAAAACTGCAAGTGGCGCATGAATCCCCATACACCGGAAAGACTTTCCACATTAAACAGCTATCTGGATCAGCACATTGCCCATGCCAAGCAGGGGTTTGTTATGCAGCAGTATCTGGTAGGCGGCTACATGTATCTGCGTTCCCTGATGGGGCCGGAAGACCTGCTCTATATGTTCTATGACGACCCAAAATTGATTGACGACTGCATGGAAACCTGGTTCCGCCTGGCAGACAGCGTGCTGGACTTTCATCAACAGCATGTATCGCTGGACTTTATTCTGCTGGACGAAGATATCTGCTACAAAAACGGCTCGCTGATCTCGCCGGAAATGATCCGCCGCCACCTTCTTCCCTACTATCAGCAACTGATGGAAAACTGCCGCCGCAGGCAATTGGATCCTCTGCGCCCGGTCCACTATTATATCGGTTCGGACGGCTTCTTTGATCCGGTGATTCCGCTGTACCGGGAAGCGGGCATGAACATGCTGGGGCCCTTTGAAGCGGCAGCCGGCTGTGACGTGGTGCGCACAGGGCAGGAGTACCCCGATCTGCTCATTTCCGGCGGTCTGGATAAACGGGAAATGGCAAAGGGAAAGGACGCCATCGACCGCATGGTGGATCGTATTCTGCCCGTCATGCGCGCACGCGGCGGCTATATCCCCACCTGCGACCACGGGGTGCCCGAAGAGGTAAGCCTGAAAGACTATATTTATCTGCGCAAACGGCTGGAGGAATTTGGAACCTGACGCCGCCTGCACGATTGCACACGCAGCTTTTTTCTGTTATAATCAGGCAAAAGGAGGAATAACGCCATGTTTACGCTGCGTTCATATACACACCCCGATTTTTCTCAGGAATTGTTTACCAAGGCCCCCTGCGCCCAGTTTGAAGCCGCCCCGGCAGACGGCGTGGCGCCCGAAAACTTCCACGCCATGAGCATTTTCCCCGAATATGTGAAGGTGGAAGGAAACTGGCTGCTGGCTGAAGAAAGCCGCATGGACTGCGTGGCCGTGCTGGAAAACGGCAAGATCATCGTGCGGGAATTCCGCCTGCTCAAGAAGGGCGATTTGGTTCTTTTGGGCCGCACCGAAAACTGCGAAGAGGGCATTTACCTGCACACCAACGGCTTCAACGAAGAAAAGGCTGAGGAAGAAGCCTTTTCCTTCCGCCGCAACCGCAGCCGCGAAACCGCCTATTCCCAGGATTACGACGATCTGTACGAACTTTTGCGCCATGAAAAGGAGCACGGCAAAATCGTGTGGGTCATGGGTCCTGCCTTTTCCTTTGACCATGACGCCCGCCGCGCCATGAGCAGCCTGATTGCCAACGGCTACGCCCATGCCGTGCTGGCAGGCAACGCCCTGGCCACCCACGACCTGGAAGGCGCCTACATGGGCACGGCGCTGGGGCAGGATATTTACACCCATATTTCCCAGCCCAACGGTCACTACAACCACCTGCAGACCATCAACCGGGTGCGCTACCACGGCAGCATCAAAAACTTCATCGAAAACGAAAAGATTGACAACGGCATCATCTACACCTGCGAAAAGCACGGCGTGCCCTACATTCTGGCCGGCTCCATCCGCGATGACGGCCCTCTGCCCCCCGTGTACGGCGATGTGTATGCCGCACAGGACGCCATGCGCAATGAGATTCGGTCCGCCACCACGGTAATCTGCATGGCCACCATGCTGCACACCATTGCCGTGGGCAACATGACCCCCTCCTACCGCATTACCAAGGACGGCACCGTGCGTCAGGTCTACTTCTACTGCGTAGACGTCAGCGAATTCACCGTCAACAAACTGGCGGACCGCGGCAGTCTCAGCGCCCGCGGCATTGTAACCAACGTGCAGGACTTTGCCGTGCTGCTGGAAAAGGCGCTTGTGCCTGAAGACAGCCGGAAATAACCCTATTCACCCATTTTTCCGAAAGGCGGACTATTATGAACCGCAAGCAAAAAGGCGCACTGCCCGATGGCGTGCGCAAAGCCGTTGACGCGGAAGTGTTTATTTTCCTTGCCCTGTTCCTGGGGCTGTTTGCGCTGTGCGGCGTGAAGATGGGCATGGCCAACATGCTCAATACCATGATGAACACCGCTTATGAACTGCTCATGGACACCGTGTTCTACATCATGGCCATCGCCGTGCTGGCCGGGGCTATTTCGGCGCTGTTTTCCGAATTCGGCGTTATTTCGCTGGTGAACAAGCTGCTTTCTCCCCTGATTTACCCCATTTACGGCCTGCCCGGGGCCAGCTCGGTGGGCATTGTGACCACCTACCTTTCGGACAACCCCGCCATTCTGACGCTGGCTCATGACAATACCTTCCGCCGCTATTTCAAGCAGTATCAACTGCCGGCACTGACCAACATCGGCACCTCCTTCGGCATGGGCCTTATCATTACCACCTTTATGATCAGCCTTAAATCTCCTGCAGGGGAAAGCTTCGGCATGGCCGCGCTGGTGGGCAATGCGGGGGCAGTCATCGGCAGCATCGTCAGCACAAGGCTCATGCTGCGCCATACCGCCAAAGTCTATGGCAAAGACACTCCCTGCGAAATCACCTGCAATCAGGAACCTATTGACCCTGCCCGCTTCCGCGTGGTGCGCAAGGGCGGCGCCGGTACCCGCTTGATGGACGCCCTGCTCACCGGCGGCAAAAACGGCGTGGAAATGGGCATGGCCATCATTCCCGGTGTGCTGATCATCTGCACCCTGGTGCTGATGCTGACCAACGGCATGCCTGAAAACGGCTACACCGGCGCAGCTTACGAAGGCATCGGGCTGCTGCCCTGGATTGGCGAAAAGCTGAACTTCATCATTTCTCCCCTGTTTGGTTTTTCAAGTCCCGAAGCAGTGGCTGTGCCCATCACAGCCCTTGGCGCTGCAGGCGCTTCCATCGGCATTGTGGAAAAACTGATTGCCGCAGGCCAGGCCAACGCCCACGATATTGCCGTTTTCACCGCCATGTGCATGTGCTGGAGCGGGTATCTGAGCACCCATGTGGCCATGATGGATTCCCTCAACTGCCGCAGCCTGACAGGCAAAGCCATCATCTACCACACCATCGGCGGCCTGTGCGCAGGGGTGTGCGCCAACTGGCTGTACACACTGATTTCCCTGATTTTCTGATTATAGCGAATATCAAAAAGCCGGGCGCATCTTTCACGATGCTCTGCCCGGCTTTTTTGTTTGCTTTGCTGCCTGCTTGGCAAACTTGAATTTGTCATTACCTTAGTATTGGTTCATAGCATTTATTATCAGTTGAATATACGCTTCAACTGCCATTTGCAACTCAGGAATTGGCAAATATTCTTTTAAGGCAACTTTTTGCTGTGGTTCTTGCCGAAGTGCGTATAATAACTCTTGTTGCAGATTGGTAAATTCCTTTGCCAAGGCTGTTTCGCCAATCAAGTTTAACATAGTAATTCCGTCTAAGAAAAGTGGCCTGAACAGTGTGTTTAGCTTTGAACGCAGATTAGCAACGGTTTCTTCTGTATCACACATGTTGACAATTTCCTCCAAATTCTCTCGGAGAACAGAAATAGAGGAGTGAAACTTTGGGGTAAAGTTAATACTTTTAGGAGGAATCTGCTGTAAGGTTGCAATCATAACCTTTGGCTCGATTCTCTTTTGTAATTCTTCTTTAGTTAGACGGATTTCGCT
>JAFYLS010000071.1 GCA_017550035.1 Clostridia bacterium | reverse complement strand
GCCGTTCTGCAGCTGCTTTTCCTTGTAGTTGGCAACCAGCTTCTGGATGCGGTCGGCGGGAGACAGGAGGCCGCTGAGGGAACGGTCGTGGTTCAGCGTGGCAATGATGTAGGAAACATACTTGCTCATATCCGCTTCGATGAACCAGGGCGCGTTGCGCAGTTCGGGGGTGCGGTAGGTCAGGTTGGTGGAAATGACGCCGCTGATGATGCCGTCTTCATAGGCCTTGTTGAACACGTCCAGACCGTTGGTAAAGAAGGCGAAGGTAGCCACGGCAAAGATGCGGTTGGCCTTGCGCTTCTTCAGTTCATAAGCCAGGTCGATCATGGAATCGCCGGAAGCGATCATGTCGTCTACCACGATCACGTCCTTGCCGGCCATATCGGCGCCGATGTATTCATGGGCTACGATGGGGTTGCGGCCATTGACGATGGTGGTGTAGTCGCGGCGCTTGTAGAACATGCCCAGTTCCAGCTGCAGCATGGAGGAATAGTAGATGTTGCGGCCCATGGCGCCTTCGTCGGGAGAAACTACCATCATATGTTCGGGATCCAGACGCAGGTCGTCATACTTGCGGCACAGAGCCTTCATGGTCTGGTAGGTGGGCATCACGTTTTCGAAGCTGCTCAGGGGAATGGCGTTCTGCACGCGGGGGTCATGAGCGTCGAAGGTGATGATGTTGTCCACACCCATGTTTACCAGTTCCTGCAGCCCCATGGCACAGTCCAGGCTTTCGCGGGAAGTGCGGCGGTGCTGACGGCTGGAGTACAGCATGGGCATAATGATGTTCACGCGCTTGGCCTTGCCGCCGATGGCAGCAATGATGCGCTTGAGGTCGGCAAAGTGGTCATCGGGAGACATGGGCACTTCACGGCCGTACATTTTGTAAGTTTTGTTGTAAGCGCACACGTCTACAATAATATAGATATCATAACCGCGGACGCTTTCACGCACCACACCCTTGGCTTCGCCCGTGCCGAAACGGGGGCAGTAAGTCTTGATCAGGAAGGTGTCGTGATCCACGCCGGGCAGAGTGTAGAAATCCTTATCCTGCGTTTCCTGCAGGTCGTGCCACTTGAGCAGCCAGGAGTTAACTTTTTCGCCCATTTCCTCGCAGCCGGCCATGGCAATGATGCCCAGAGGGCCAACAGGCAGCGTTTTCAGGTCATTGGTCCATTCGGTGAGAAAATTGTTCATTCTCTGTACTCCTTCTTAGTCGGTGGTCAAAAAGAAATCGAACATCCCTATTATACATTTTTTTCGCGGTTTTGAGAAGAGGGGAAACATGATCTTTTTGGAATTTTGCCGAAAGTAGACAGATTATGCATGAAATATTGGGAAAAATGATTGCGAACGGATGTTCTTGCAAAAAAGAAACCGACTGCAAATGTACAGTCGGTTCTTCATGTGTCATGTAATCACAAAGCCGCCGTTGACGTTCAACGCAGCGCCGGTGATGAAGGAGGCATCGTTTCCGCACAAAAACAGCGCGGCGGAAGCAATGTCCCCGGGGGTGCCCAGGCGCATAAGGGGCGTTTCATTCCGGAGCGCCTGCTTGTCTTCCTCGGTGTACTGGCGCAGCATATCCGTTTCAATTACGCCGGGGCAGAGGCAGTTGACCCGAATATTGCTGGGGCCCACTTCCTGCGCCAGTGCTTTGGCAAAACCGATCACGCCGGCTTTCATGGCGGAGTAGGCGCTTTCGCAGGAAGCACCCACCTGTCCCCACATGGAGGAAACAAAGAGAATGGCGCCTTTCTTGCGGGAAATCATGTGGGGCAATACATGCTTGGCGCACAAAAACGCCCCTCTCAGATGCACAGCATACAAGTCGTCGAAATCCTCGGAAGACATATCCTGCACAAGACCTGTGTAGGAAGTGCCGGCATTATGAATCAGTGCATCCAGATGCCCGAACTGTTTGAGTGCCTGCTGGATGGCGCTTTGGGTTTCCTGTTCATTTCCGGCATCGCAGCGGATAGGCAATGCACCTGTTTCTCTGCCAAGAGCAAGCGCCATATCTTCGCTGCTTCGATAGGTAAAGGCAGCCTGCCAGCCATTTTGGGTAAAGATGCGCACCATTTCTGCGCCGATACCCCTGGAGCCGCCTGTGATGAATACCGTTTTCATCAGAAATTGCTCCCATTCCAGCCCCAGATGGCGGCTTCCTGATATTGAATGTAGATGCAGTCAGGGTCAATCTCCAACAGCTCGCTGACGGCGGCGGTGAGTTCCTTGGTAAGTGCGTCTGCCTTGGTGCTTTCTACTTTGCCAAACACGGCGGCGGTTACAAAGGCCAGGTCTTTTTCGCCGCTGCCCTGAAAATAGAGGTGGCATTTTTCTTCGCAGCCTACCATCAGCCAGCGTTCGCTTTTGTCAATCAAAGGCATCATAGAGCCGATACGGGAAGCCAGAAGCTGTTCCTTCTGCTTGCTGACGGATTTGGTGGTACGAACATGAATGAAAGGCATGGTGCATTTCTCCTTCTGATACCTGAATTTGGCGGATAGGTGACGTATTTGTGCCACAATGTGGGGGTAGGATAATCTTGCCCAAGAGGCTGAATGAACTGCCCCCTCGGTTCAAGGCCTGTTGTATGGCACCGCCGCATTGCGGCGGTTTTTGTTTTGATCCATATAATCAGATTTATCGGGAGTAGTATCCGGTAAGCACTTCACGGATGTACAAATCCGCATTGACCAGTCCCTGCGTTCCTGCTTTGCGGGCGTCTTCTGCGGCACGCTCATTGTCATAAGGCAGTGTGACCATGGTTATATCCAGCGGATCTGTGGTTTTGCTGCCGCACTCTACAATGGCGTACTGCACCATGTTGACCCCCATTGCGTTGCCCACGCTGCCGGTATTGAAGAGCAGCCCTTTGTGTTTGAGAACTCTCAGACCCTGACGGTGTACATCTGCATAACCGACCGCCTGATAATCGGGCAGGAACAGGGTTTCCAGCATATCGCCATCGCCGTAGGTCTGAATGGCGCCCGGAAGAATAGGGCGTCCGTGCAGCAAGCGGGTTTTGCGTCCGGACAGGGTGCATGTGTGTTCGGCGGGAAGGTCCCGGAGAATCTGCATGCGCTTTTCGCCCAGCTGTCTGTAGTAAAATTCATCGGCAGGAAATTCCTTGAAGCCGATGCCGCTGTCCCAGTTGCCCTGCAGGATCACTTCGCAGCGAGCCAGCGCCCAGTCCAGCGTTTCGGGAGAGGAGGGGCCTTTGCCCACCATATCCCCCAGACAGAAAATACGCTCAATGCCGCGCCTGCGCAGGTCGTCATCCAGCGCCTGGGTGGCGGGCAGGTTTCCGTGGAGGTCGCCGACCATTGCGATCTTCATAGAAACCTCACTTGTTTTCTTCGCAGAAGCGGACAAAAGCATTGAAGATCTTCTGATGGTCTTCATACCGGTCGCTCAGGGATTCGGGATGCCACTGCACTGCCAGTGCGAAGGATTTATGCGGGAATTCAATGGCTTCAACGGTGCCGTCCGGAGCGATGGCACTGACCACGCTGTTGGGAGCGGGCTTGCTGACCGCCTGATGATGACGGCTGTTGATCTGCAAAGTGGTTTTACCTACGATCTTGTGCAGCAGCGTACCTTCCTTGATGTTGGCTTCGTGCACGGGATCGTTGGGCGTATCGCTGCGGGAATGGCACAGTTCTTTGGAGTACTGTTCGGGAATATCCTGATACAGTGCGCCGCCTTCCACGCAGTTGATGAACTGCATGCCGCGGCAGATGCACAGGATGGGCATGTCCTTGTCCAGCGCATAGCGCAGCACAAAGGCTTCCATTTCATCCCGCTCTTTGCAGATGGCGCCGCAGCAGGGAAGAATTTCTTCTCCAAAATACTTGGGGTGGATATCCACGCCGCCGGTCACCAGAATGCCGTCCACCAGTTCCAGTGCGGCTGTGAGGATTTTTTCATCGGAAGTCATGGGAAATACCAGAGGAAGAGCGCCGGCGCGCATCACAGCTTCCAGATAATCGTGATGCACCTGCTGGTCCAGTTCGGTTCTGCCGGAGGGAGTTACGCCAATCAACATCATTTTTTATTCACCTCAGAAAAAGGATTTGTTGGGTTCAGGGCTGCTCGTTCAGCGTCACGGGCAGATCGCTGTCCATGAAAGGATCGCTGTTTTTGAAGGGGTCATTCGCGCTTTGCACAGGTGCACTTTCCGTTTTCTGCTCGCTGTATCTGGGCGTTTGGAAGGTGCGCACTGTCAGGGTGTTTACACCGAAGGTGATTTCCACCTTTTCGCGGGGAGCGGTCAGAGCCAGCGCTTCGGTATATTTTGTACGGGATTTGCGGGCGTAATCGGCGGCCACTTCGCTGCGGCCGTACCAATGCATGGGAATGAACACGCGGGGCTTGACTGTCCAGAGGAAGTGGTTGGCGCCGGCGTCAAACAGCCCGCCCATGCGGGGATCCAGCGGGAAGAAGCATAGATCCATGCGCACATTTTTCAGCTTTTCCATGGCTTCTTCAAAGCGCCGCTCGGCATCCAGTACTTCAAACAGCTCGCTTTCTTCCCGCCAGTGCCACAGGTTCAGATCGCCTGCGTGGAAAATGCGCAGATCACCTGCGGTGACGAGGAAGGAAACGCCCTTGTCCGTGGAAGGATAGGCAGTCACGCGGATGCCGTCTTCCAGCGTCACTTCATCGCCCTCCTTCATGCGTTTGCCCCGCTTGCCCTTGGGAAAATCGTGGCTGACGATATAGGTGACGGGGATGCCGAATGTATCAAAGGAATAGACAATTTCGTCAAAATGATCGGCATGGTCGTGGGAAATAAACACCACGGCCTGTTTGAAGGGAGCAAAATCTGCCTGGGTGAGATGGGCTTCCGCGGGCAGCGGCCAGGTGCTGTCGCCGCGCCAGTAGTCAAAAATCAAAAGCGTGCTGCCTGCGGCTACGGAGAAACCGCTGTGATGAAAATACGTAACTGTGACCTTGCCGGGCATGGGTGATCGCTCCTTTTGTGGGGGATGGATGGTAACGGTAAGAGTTGGAAATCAGCAGAAGACGTCTGAAAGGACTGTGCCGTCGGGATCAGGCAGAGACCAGTGCATCAAATGGGAAAGGGTGGGGGCAATATCTACCACCCGGGCGCTTTCAAGGGTATGCCCGCGCTTGATGGGTGCGCCGCTGAGCAGCAGGAAGACCTTGCTTTCGGGGTAATGCAGGGAAAAACCGTGCTCGCCGAAAGTTTCTTCTTCCCGGTCGATGAAGCAGCAGTTGTCTTCTGCATCCACAGCCAGACGGACGCATGCGGGTGCGTGCAGGGCGCGGAGCTCGCTTTCATCGTAAATATGGGCAATACGCCAGGCGGCTTTGTTTTCTTCCAGCACCTGGCGGGTACGGGCAAGATCGTCCGAAAAGATATAGGCGCCCATGCCCAGTGTCTGGGCACGGCCGGCATGCATGTGTTTCAGGTGCTGATCCAGCAGAATGCCATGGGGTGCGTCCCGATGGCCGTGATCGCTGACGATGCAGAACACCGTATCTTCCCAGATGCCCCGCTTTTTGACAGCATCGATGATCGCCTGCAGGCGGTCATTGAGACGCTGCATGGCGGCATGGGCTTCCGGGCTGTTTGTGCCGTGCCAATGGCGCATGGCATCCAGGTCCACCAGATGCAGTGTGATCAGATCGGGGACTTTTTTGGATGAGATCAGATCTTTCATCAGCACCAGCGCATAATCGTCCAGATCGGGCTGGCGGATGGATTTGCGCTTTTTGCCGTGGAGAAGTTCTGTTTTCAGCAGCCACAGGGGAGATGCGTAGGTAAGCATCTTTTTGACTGCGCTTTCTCCGGGCAGCGGCAGGATCTCCGGAAAATTACGGCGGGTGTATTGGTTTTTGCCTGTAACCGGCCAGAGAATGGAAGCTACATTTGCTCCTGCTTCCCGGGCGGCTTCGTGCAGTGTTTTGCACCGGATATCTCCGATTTCCCAGTACCACTTGCGCATTTGGGGCTCTGTATCCGGCTGGAAGGGCTGGTTGTGGTGAATGCCGTGCCGGTCGGGATAACAGCCGGTCAGCAGGCTTGTGTGGATGGGATACGTAATGGTGGGGTAAATGGTTTGCACGTTTTTACAGAATGTCCCCTTCTCTTTTAACGCACAAAGCGCGGGCAGACTGAAAAGTCTGTCCGCGTCGGGATAAGACGCTGCATCCAGCGAGATGAAAAACAGATGCATACAGTATGTACTCCTTAACGGTAAGGGCGGTGGCCGAAATTGCGGCGGCGCCGTTTCCTGAATACGGTACGCAGGATGATGAGAATCAGGATTACTTTCCACAGGGAAATGCCGGTGGATTTGTCCTCCTGAAGCAGCGTGGGTTTTTCTTCGATTTCTTCCGCTACTTCGGGCAGGTTGTCAAACAGGGAGGAGAACATGCTGTTCAGTTCCTGTTCGATGGCGTCCACATGGACGACTTGCCAGTTTTGCGTACCGAACAGACCGGTGGTGTTCAGCTTTCCGCCCCATCCGGAGACGATGCGGGAAAGGGTTTCCTTAGCCATGTCGGCGGCTGCTTTGCCGTACTGACGGGCCATGAAAGGCTGATGGAAATAGCTGCCAAAGCAGGTGTCTACCGTTTCCTGGGGAAGTACCAGCATGGTTTCGCTTCCCATTGCCATGGCGTAACTTTCTTCGCCGATCACCATGAGCAGGAGTACATCGCTGCCCGAAAGGTGCCAGGCATCAAACAGTTCACGGGCATAGGCATTTACATCCCGGCCGCCCAGAAAGTGGCGAGTGACGATGTAGAATTCTCCGTCCGTGGCATCGCTGTAGCGGTCGCTGAGCTTGACAAGATCCTTTTCGGTATCGTCGGGCAGTACATCGGCAAGGTCCGTCACCGTACCCTGACGGGCAGGATAGGCGCTTTCTGCACCGGCAGATACCGCCGTAAAGATCAGCAGAATGGAGAAAAGAAGAGAAAAAAACTTTTTCATATCCATATTCCCTCCTTATTCTGCTGCGCCGAACAGTTCAAAGGGGGCAACGCCAAACTGCGCGGCAATAAAAGAACTGATGGTGTTTTTACTGAAGCGGGCGTTGAAATCCCGGGCGGCGGTATTATATTCGCTTTGAGCGGCATAAGCGGCGCTTTCGCTGAGCATCCGGGGCAGCATGCTGTTGACATACATGCTGTCGCGGTCATCGTCCTGCACGCTTTCCAGAGAGGCGAGGCGCTTGAGCAGGTTCTCTGCTTCCAGGGTCATCTGCTCGTTGGCGCGGGCTTTGTCTGCAAGGGATGCATCGCTGCGCAGCGTGTCCCGAATCTGAGTGAGGGATGCCACGGATGCATCGTCCCTGTCGGTGTGCCGCAGTGCCACTGTCAGAATGTTGCAGGCTGTCTCTACCCGGGTATTCAAATGCTGGTCCAGAGAAGAGAGCACTTCTTCTACGGCGGCATAGTCCTTCTGCCAACCCTGCTGCGCGCCGTAAATAAGGGCAAAGGCAATGCAGAGAACCAGAAAAAGGATGCTGAGTGTACGGGATTTCATCGGTCAGAACTCCTTGTGCCTGATAAAGGCGGATTGTATAAAGGCGTGTTTGGTGAAAGTGAGGTTACATGGACAGCAGTTTTTCTTTCAGATTCTGTTCCATGGCGGCCAGGTTCTTTTCTGCTTCCAGACGCTTGGCATGGCCTTCCTGCTGAATGCGCATCACTTCGGTGATGGTATCGATGAGGCTCTGGTTGGTCTGGGTGAGCGTTTCCATATCCACAATGCCGCGCTCGGATTCCTTGGCGGTTTCAATGGTGCCCATCTTCAGCGTTTCGGCATTCTTTTTGAGCAGATCGTTTGTCATGTTCGTTACGGCACGCTGGGCGCGCATGGCCTGCTGGGAATGGGAAAGACCCAGTGCCAGCACCATCTGGTTTTTCCACAGGGGAAGGGTATTGACCAAAGTGGACTGAATGCGTTCCACCAGCAGGCTGTTATTATTCTGCAGCAGGCGAATCTGGGGCGCCATCTGCATGGAAATCTGGCGGGTCAGTTTCAGGTCGTGCAGCTTCTTTTCAAAACGGTCGCACTGGGCGGCAAAGTCGCTGGCTTTCTGGGCGTCCATGGCATCGCCGCTCTGCGCAGCCTTATCGCGCAGTTCCTTTAGCGTGGTTTCGCGAATCTGGGCAAGGCGCTTTTCGCCGGCAACGATGTACATGGTCAATTCCCGGAAATAGGTCATGTTCACATCATAGAGACGGTTGAACATGGCCACATCTTTGAGCAGAAGGATCTGGTGATCTTCCAGAGAAGAGGCGATCTTGGCTACGTTGCCGGCGACATCTTCATATTTTGCCTGAATGGTGGAAATCTGCCGCTTGGTGTTCTGGAACAGTCCGCGCAGCCCGCGAGGCTTTTCCGTAACGGCTTCAAAGCCCTTCAGTTCGCCTACCAGGCCGGTCAGCATCTCGCCTACATCGCCGGTATCGTCCGTCCGCACATTATTCAGAATGGAATCGGCAAAAGCGGAGATTTTTTTCTGGGCGTCTGCGCCGTAGAGCATGACGTGGTCGGGGTTTTTTAGGTCGATCTGTGCGGCAAATTCTTCTACGGCCTTAAGTTCTTCTTCGGTGAGCGTGCTGTCCAGTGCGGCGACGGCTTCCTTGGCATCGGGCGCTTTGGGCGCTTCCTGTTTCATTTCTTCCAGCATGTCCACGGCTTTTTCAAGTTCCATTTTTTCTTTGGATTCGCTGCCTAATGTGAGTACGGGGGCAGTATGGATTTTTTCGGCGGCCTGAGCCTGATTCTGTTCAGTCATTGAGCGAAAACCTCCTTGCACTTGCGGTGTGACTTATTTTACTTCTTCATATGTGCCTGTGCCTGGCTGCTTCCGGGGAACTTGCTTTCCGCCAGACCATCTTTGCGCACCATGGTTTCCAGCACGTCAATATCGGTGGAAATATCCATAATATCGTCCTGATACAGGGCGTTAAGCTGCAACTGGCAGGCTTTGATCACCACGTTCATGGCTTCTTCGATCTGCTTTCGCGCAGCATCTGCTTCGGAACCCTGTACGTTGCGTTCGTCCATCCGGCGGTACCCCTGCAGCACTTTCAGGGTAGTGGGCAGGTAATAATCCATCAGGCGGTTCAATTTGGGTGCCTGTTCCGGGTGTTCCGCCACGGTGCGGAAGATACGGGCTGCCACTTCGTCCAGCTGATCCATCTTCTGCGACAGCACAGGATCGGGGATCAAATCGTTTTCCAGACGGATCTTGTGCATCAGTTCCTGACCCTGACGGATGAGGGTGTCGGCGGCGGCATTGCCTGTTTCGGGGATCTTTTGCTGGGAGGGTGCGGGCTTGGAGGTATCCAGTCCCTGTGCCATGGTGGCAACGATCCATCCGGCAAAAGCGGACAGTGCAAGGCCGATTACATAATCACCGATCCGGTAGAAGGGGAAAACGATAGAGTACAGCGCACAGCAAAGTCCGGCTGCAATGGTGCCTGCTACGAAGGGGGAGAACTTCTTTTTCCGGTTTTTTCTATTTTTCTGGAGATTACTCAACAGGGTCATCCTTTCTGCTTTTTGAACACACTCAAAGCATACGTCTTGAAGATGAGAATTTCAATGCATATTTGCTTAAAAATACATGAGGGTGTACAAAAGCATCATTTTCAAATCTTTTCATTTATTATTATAGCACCATCGTGGTGCGAATTCAATCATGTTTCCCTCCCTTTTGCAATACGGCTATTGACAAAACGGCCGTGATATGTCTATGATTGAGGCGGCAACAACTGCATAATTAATTCCTTTGATGACGGAGGGGTCGCGGATGGACGCACGTTTTTTGAAAGCTCTGGAAGAAAGCCGGGATGTGCATTTTGTGCTGCCTGTGGATGAAACGGAGACGGATACCTATCGACTGGCGCAAAAGCCTGTCAAGGAAAGCCGTCTGTTGGACGACATGTCTTCTCTGGATACATGGGAAGGTGTAACGCCCTATGTGAAACTGGAAGTGACGGATGAACGGCTGTTTGAAAACAAGCCGGTTCTTAAAATGACCAGCCCTGCCAATCTTCCGGACTGGCTCCCTGAAGGCAGCAGAGGACGTATTTATTGCGTGCCTTCGGCGCTGAGAAAGTTTGACTGCGAGGACTGGCGGGAATGGAACCGCCTTTCTGTGTGGATTTATCCTGAAATTCATGGGATGAAGTCCATTGTGCTGCGCCTGCAGCTGCACAATGACGGCGAACTCAAGTCGCCTGACCGCTGGGACCGCACCGGCGCCCACAATGTGCAGTTGAAGCCCTTTGAATGGAACCATATCATGCTGGAGATTCCGCTGGTTCCCCGCGAATGTGTAACGGGCGTCAGCATTGATTATGATATGGTGGGTCATGAGAATGATGCGGACAGTGTACTCAATTGGTACATTGCCAAACTGGAACTGCAGAAGGTTGATGCAGACGTGGATGAAGGCTGGGTGCCCGGCAATGAAACTATTGCCATTTCCGGCAGCGGCTATCAGCCCTATGCGCCCAAATATGCCGTTGCAGCGCCCATGGAACAAAAAACATTTAAAATAGTAGAAACATACAGCGGACGCGTGGTTTTCCGCGGCGAGGTGCAACGGACGGAAATGCGGGGCGACGCCATCAGCGTGATGGATTTTTCTGCATTGACTGATGAAGGAGATTATATCCTCATTGCCGGAGAATTGAGCAGCCGCACCATCCATATTGCTTCGGATGTGTGGGAACCTTCTGTCTGGCGCGTACTCAATTTCTACCTGAACCAGCGCTGCGGTTATGAAGTGAAGGGTAAGCACCGTGCGTGCCACCATGATATGCTGCTCAAACACGGAAAAAAGGATTTGTCTATTGTGGCAGATGGCGGCTGGCATGATGCGGCGGACCTTGCTCAGGGCATGGCTAATACGGCAGACGGTACGGCAGCACTGTTCCTTCTTGCGGATACGCTGAAGAACAGACGCGACAGGCTGTACACACGTGTGTTGGAAGAAGCGGAGTGGGGCTTGGACTATGTGCTCAAAACCCGCTTCGGAGATGGCTGGCGCTCCCGCTATTCTTCCAGTTCTATCTGGACGGACGGCATCATTGGCACAGAAGATGATATCGTGTCGCCTGCTATTGAAAGTCCCTATATCAATCTGGTCAGCGCCTTTGCAGAAGCCTGCGGCGCCTATACTCTTCGGGAAAGCGATCCCATTCTGGCAGATTATGCGCTGAAACTGGCGCAGGAAGATTTTGATTTTGCCATGGAGCAGATCAAGCGGGCTGAAAACGGCGATCAGGAAGTCAGCATGGAAGCATCCGAAGTGAAACTGTTCGGTGCGGCTACGGCTGCAGCAGCTGCGCTTGTCCGTGCCGGATGTTATCAGTATGTATACAGGGCGGCGGATTATGCTGAATTGCTGATTGCCTGTCAGCAAATTGAGTGGCCGGATTGGGAAATTCCGCTTCGCGGCTTCTTCTATGTAGACCGCGCTCACAGTCGTCCCTGGCATCACGCCCATCATTCCTTTGCGCAGTACGCTACCGTTTCTCTGGAAATGCTGATGCAGGCATATCCGGATCATCCGGATTATCAGAAATGGTATGATGCTGTGGCAAGAACGGGTGAATATTATAAGAAGATATCCGAATATGCACAGCCCTACGGCATGATTTCTGAAGGGGTTTACTTTGCCTGGGAGGCGGAAAAGTATCCGGATGCGGTGATTGAAGAGAATATTTGGAGCGATGAAGAATGTCTTCCTCTTTTCCGCCCGCAGGCTGAAAACGGAATATGTCTTGACCGGAAGGGCGAGGTGTATCTCAGAGCATTCCCTGTGTGGTTCTCTTTCCGCGGAAATAATTCTGTTTCCCTGACGGATGCCATTTGTGCGGCATCTGCTGCTCGTGTTACGGAAGACCTGGAACTGGATCACATTGCACAGCAGGAACTTCAGTGGATAGTGGGCCTCAATCCCTTTGCACAGTCCATGGTGTATGGCGAAGGCTATAACTGGACGGATGAATATGTGGTGCAGCCCGGTCAGACGGTGGGACAGATTCCGGTGGGTATGCAAAGCTATCTGTTCAATGATCGCCCCTGGTGGCCGCAGGTAACAACCGCTACTTATAAAGAAGTGTGGATTGCATCGGCTACCAAGTGGATGTGGCTGCAGTCGTATGCCTGCCTGCCGGCATTGGTGCAGGGCGTAGCACAGAAGGAAGCGGTGTTTGTGGAAAAGACGACCGGTAAGGAAATTAAGGCGTCGCTTTCGGCGATTTCCGGAGAGTTCAGTATTGAACTGCCGGCCGGTGAATATATCTTCCGTGACGGAGAAAAACAACATAATCTCACACTGATCAGCACAAAACGTTATAAACTTTGATTAAAAGCAGCCGCTCCAGGGGGTCCTGGAGCGGCTGTTTACGAACAATGGCAAAGTTGATGGGTTGAATAATGTCTGAATATGCAGATTAAAGACGAACATTGTCGAATTATGATGCAATAATTGTACGGAATCAGAAAAAACTTTCAAAAAAAGTGAAAAAACTTTCAAAAAAGGTGTTGACAAAGGGGAGGGGGCGTGGTATTATAGCAAAGCGCTCTGAGGGACACGGTCCTGAGGGGAGCAAGAGAGGGAGGGAACTTCCTCACAGAATCTTG
>JAFYLS010000070.1 GCA_017550035.1 Clostridia bacterium | reverse complement strand
TACTTGTCATAACGCACGGTCAAATCGCAGCCCTCGGAATAACCGCTGGCCGTCTGCTGCATGGCAGCCTGCTTCAACTGACCCAGCAGCGCAGCCAGCACGCCGCCCGCGGCGACCAGGGCCACCAACGCAGCGCCAAGCAAAGGACCGCCTTCCATGGCATCCAGCAGTTTGCACACACCTGCGCCAATGCCGAACGCAGCCAGCCAGGTGCCAATGCCCCACAAGGCAGCCTTTCCCTTGGCGGTAGGCACATTGCAGGTCAGTTTGCCTGTCTGCCCGTTGATGGCGAAGGTGTAGGTCTTGTCATCCTTTTTCGTGGTGATCAGCCACACCGGCATAAGGACCGGCGTTACCTTGCCGCCGGTGGAATGAATGCGGCGTACACGTTCACGCACATTGGAATAACCCATGACCGTTTTTCGCAGCGCTTCCGACACGCTGTTTTCCACACGCACGATGGCGCGGGTCTCGCATTCCACGGCATCCACGTCGGCATGGTCCGCCATGGCGCCGGAAAGCACGGTGGGCGCAAATGCAACCGCCTGAGAAAGATCATAGGGCTCCAGAGACTCGGTGATCTTGTTATCCATTTTTTCGCTGCCGTCCACGGGAATGTTTTCAAAGTGCATATTGCCGGCGCGGCGCACAAGGTAATGCTCCACCGTCGTCACTTCAAAATTGCCTTCCCTGTGGGTGGAACGCTTTTCCGCATCGTACATGATATTGCCTTCCGCATCGCAGTCAAAAAGCCAGTAGGGCACAAACAGCTTGCGGATCTCGGCAATATGATTATCCTTTTTGAAAATATTGGGCAGCAGCAGCTTGCCCTTGAAATAATCCACAAAGGATTTCTGCGCTTCTTCCCTGCTGACGAGAAAAGGCACCACCTTTTCGGGGCGAATGCCGCCGTCGATCCGGTCTGGCAGCACGGTGGGGCTGCCGCAGTAGGGACATTCGGTCGCGGTGGTCGTTCCTTCTGTGATCAGTTCGGCGCCGCAGCTTTTGCAGTGATACGCCTGCATCTGCGCGCTTTCGCCATCGTCAAAGGTGGCAGTGGGCGTTTCAAAATCCACCACACCCTCTTCTACGGTCTCATTCAGTGCTTCAATGGTCTCCAGATCAAACAGACTGTCGCAGGCGTTGCATACCATCTGACCGGTTTTGCCGTCGTAGGTCAGAGGTGATGCGCAGTTGGGACACTTATAGGCAACGGTTGACATGCTTTATGCCGCCCCCTTCTTTTCTCTTTGGAATTTCGGTTTGCGCAAAGCCACGGCAATGAGGACAATGCCGATACACAGGAAACAGACAGTGCCGCCCAGGATACTGTTTCTGTTGGAAGACAGCACTTTATCCTTGGTCAGTACACCTTCGCGCACCAGAGCGCCCACCGTTTCATCCTTCACAAGAAGTCTGCCCTGCTGAATGCCGGCAACAGTATGCTCACCGTGCTTATCGAAATCGTAGAACTTATAGCGGTAGGCAGTTTTCCCCTCCAGCCGGTCTGCAACAGCGTATGCGCCCAGCCAGTTAAAATAGCTGTCTCCTTCGCGGACCACTTTACTGTCGGCATAATAACCGCCGTCCGGCAGAACCACAACTTCCCCGGTGGCTACGCTCTTATACGTCAATACATAGTCTTTAACTTCTTCAGCGTCAAAATCCGTATAATCACTTTCCGCTGGGAAAGCGATCAGGATTTCTGCATCCAGTTCAAACTCACCAATTTTCGCCCGACCCGTCAGAGAGGTATGCTCGCCGGTAACCCACTCCCACTTCTTTTCTTCATCGGTAAAGCCGGTCTGCTTGTAGGTTTCCTTATAGCGGTAAGCTTTGATGGCGTCGATGGTCAAGCCCAGTTCTTCGTCATAAACGGGATTTATCATTTCCGGAACACCGTGAATGATGACCAGTTTCCCTTCGTTTTCCGGCAGCACCATTGCTTCATCCAGATACACGGCATTTTCCAACACAGTTTTCTGCCCCGGAATCTCCAGCATCCCCTTAACAGCCAGCGCAATCAAGGCGATGCCCAGTACGGCCAGAATGATCTTACCTGTCTTCTTCATCTTATGCTTTCTCCTTTAGATTGCACCGCTGAGAATGATGCACAGTTCTGTGCAATGATCAGCCAGCATTTCCTGTGCTTTCTCCAGCGCAGCCATGGAGGGACTGCCAAAGTGAGCATTCCACACAGCAAGCTGCGCCCGGTAATAATCCATGAACGCTTCCTGATGCATCCGGATCTGTTCTGCATATTCGCTCCGCAGCTGCATCCACTTTTGATAGCTGCTGTCTATTTCCTCCAGCCAGATCGCAATACCGCTTTGCAGCGCTTCCAAAGCTTGCGCGTCGTTTTCCTGGGCACCGTTCAGAATTTCTGCAGCACGTGCGTATACGTTCATGTGTTTGGAGCACAGCACTGTCCCCTGCGTACCATTGGCGTAATGCTCCGTGTAGCAGTAGGGGTAGGCTTCATCATAGCCGTCTTCGCTGCCCTGGGGTTCCATGGAATCTTCCCACAGTTTATCCAGCACCGTCACGGTATTGGGACACACAATGCCGGTCACGTCGATGCCGTGATCCTGCTGGAACTGTTTGACCGCAGCTTCCGTCCTTTGACCGAAAATGCCGTCCACTTCATCGATGTCGTCCCCCAGATAACCTGCGTAGAACAGCTGATACTGCAGAAATTTGATCTCTTCGGTATATCCGTAAATGCCCCGGTACAGCGTGCCTTCGGGATACTCAACAGCCACAGCAGAAGCGCACACGAGCAAAACCAGCACCATGACAGAGAGCAGGATCCTTTTCATTGCACGTCCTCCTCGCATATAAATGGCATACTGCCCGCCGGACACTCCGTTCCGACAGGCAGTATGCGAAAAGTGATGTTTTATTCAGCGGGAACAAAGTGCAGATTCATGGTGCCGTAGAAGTCCATGTCAAAGCCGGTTTCGGTGGGGATAAAGTTGTAGTTCACGCCATAGTAGTTGACCACAAAAGCATCCACCTGAGTAAGACCCATAGAAACCTGATTGAGACCCCAGCCAAGCCCGGGCGTATTGATACCGCCCATCACGAAGTCGCAGGTGCCGTTGGCGTGGAAGATAATGGAATATTCCACACCCAGCGTAGAAGCGTCCATCGTCTGGCCAAAGGAAGTGTAAGTGGTGGCCAGGAACTTGATTTCCAGATATTCTTCGTTGGAGGAGAAGGTGCGTGCAGCAGCAGTGGGCGCTTCAGGTGCGGCGGGGGCAGCAGGCGCAGCGGGAGCAGCACCGGCATTGGGATCGTACACAGCCGCTTCATCCTGGCTGAAGATCATCATGCCGCTCAATTCGGTGCCGTACTGGAGGAAGCCGCCGGGCAGCAGCTGCAGCAGCGCGCCGTATTCGCCAAAGCGCACATAGCCGTCTTCGTCTTCATACCATTCGCCTTCATCGCTGGAGAATCCGGTCATGTAAGCCGTTCCGTCTTCATTGAGGGTGAGGGTTCCGGTGATGCCCATGCCGCGCATGTCGCCGGTAAGGCCGCTGGCAGACATGTAGCACATATGCCAGGTGCCCACATAGCCCTGCAGGTGTTCAGGCAGTGTGCTTCCTTCGCCTTCTTCACCTTCGGTGGCAGCCATAGCAGCCAGCAGTGCCATGAGCAATTCTTCGTCGGACATTTCACCGGTCGTGGCGCCTACTTCGGCCTTGGTGAAGACCATGCCTTCTTCAGCCATCACCAGGTTGCCGTCGCCGTCAATGTAGAGTTCATCGCCCATGATGTTGGCCTTACCATCCACGATTGTCCAGACGCCGGGCTCAGCTTCACCGAACATTTCCATGGCACAGGTACCGTCCTGATTCAGCGTCAGGATAACTTCCATGCCGTACATATCGCCCTTCCAGGCACCAAAGTAGGGTTCGCCTTCAGCACCGATGGGCTGAGCAACAGGCATTTCTTCGCCTTCACCGGCGCCTTCGCGGTAGAGGATCATCCAGCCGTCGCCGATGTTCAGGGTATTCTCGTCTTCGATGACCATGGCGGTGTCAAACCACATGCCGCTGGTGAACATGGCACCGTCTTCGGTGTTTTTCCAGTTCATGTCATACACAGTGCCATCAGTAAAATTCATCACAGCAGTGTAATCTTCATTAAAAGTCAGCACACCGCGGCCGCTTTCCTCTTCCCAGTTGCCGATGAAGGGAGCAGCATCTTCGCTGACGCCGGCAAAGCCGCCGGGGCC
>JAFYLS010000069.1 GCA_017550035.1 Clostridia bacterium | reverse complement strand
GACCTGCGGCGTTTTTGATCCTGCCCTGATCGCGCCGCTGTGCGAAGTGACGGATCTGTTTTTGTGGGATATCAAGGATACCTGCGATGAGAGACACCGCCTGTATACCGGCGCAGGCGTTGAACAGATTCACCAAAGCCTGCTTTGCGCCGACCGGCTTGGGGCAAAGACGCTGCTCCGCTGCATCATGGTAAAAGGTGTGAACATGGAAGAAGGCCACTACAACGGCATTTTAACGCTTTACAGTCAGCTGCAGCACTGCCTGGGCGCAGAGCTGATTCCCTGCCACGGTCTGGGCGAAAGCAAATACCGTCAGCTGGGCATGGAAAACTCCTTTGATGAAAGCTGGATCCCCACAGAGCAGGATATGCGCGCCGCACGCCGGGCGCTCAGCGGCCGGATACCGCTGGTATGACAAAAAATACAAAAATTCCACAACAGAATACTTGTGAGAACGGGCCGACTGTGCTAAAATAGTATACAAGCGAAACGCAAACCACCTGTGGAGGCCATTATGCACACCATGAACCCGGCAGATATGAAGCTTGAACACCATATGTGTTTTCATCTTTATGCAGCAAGCAAGGAAGTCATCCGCTGCTACAAGCCCTTTTTGGATCCTCTGGACCTGACGTATACCCAGTACCTGGCGCTGCTGGTATTGTGGGAACAGGGCACGGTCAGCGTCAAGGAACTGGGCGAAAAGTTGTATCTGGATTCCGGCACCATGACGCCCGTGCTGAAAAAGCTGGAAAGCAAAGGCTACATCCGCCGCACCCGCGCCCAGCAGGATGAACGCAGCGTGCTCATCAGCCTGACGGAAGAAGGACAAGCGCTGAAAGCCAAGGCAGACGGTATTCCTGCCTCCGTATGCAACAAGATTAACCTGACAGAGGATGAAAAGCAGCTGATGCAGCAAATGCTCCGCCGCATTCTCGACGGTCTCAGGGATTAACAAAAATGCATTTTCAGGCACACCCTTTGCGGTGTGTCTTTTTCTTTTTCCCGCCCGCATGATGGGGCCGACGGGCGGATGTCCGTTTTTTGCCACAATTGGGATTGTCTAAAAATTGTGCTTCGGTTGACACAATCCTGCATGGGTGATACACTGATTTTTAATATGAATAGTAAAAGGAAGGTACCTTTCCGATGGCAAGTCAAAAAAGGGATCTGACCGACGGACGCTCGCCAATCAAAAACATTATGTGGCTGGCGTGGCCCCTGTTTGTGGAACAGATCCTCTCCACGCTGGTCAGCGTGGCCGATACCTCCATGGTGGGTGCGCTGGGCGTAAACGCCACCGCATCCGTTTCTATCTCCAACTCCTTTGTGTTCCTCATCAACGGCGTGGTCATCGCCATGGGCGTAGGTCTTACGGCCTATGTCGCCCGCAGCGTAGGCGCCAAGGATTATGAGGCGGCCAAGGCCTACATCCGGCACGCTATTTTGCTGCTGGCCTTCATCGGGCTGCCCATGGCCATTGTGGTGGCCTGTCTCCACCGCCTGATTCCCCAGTGGATGGGCGCGGCCCCCGAAATTCTGGACGACGCCGCAGCTTACGTGCTGATCACCTCTGTGTTCCGCGTGTTCACCATGGCCATGATGGTTCTGGGCAGCGTGTTCCGCGGTCGCGGCGATACCAAGACACCCCTTCGCATCAACATTCTGGTCAACATTTTGAATGTGGCCGGCAACTACCTGATGATCAACCAGCCCCATACCATCACGCTGGGCAGCCTGAGCATCCCCATGTGGGGCGCCGGCCTGGGCGTGCGTGGCGCGGCGCTGTCCACGGGCTTCAGCTGGTTCGTGGGCGGTTCTCTGATGCTCATCATGCTCTTTGCGAAGAAGGATCCCACCCGCATTTCTCTGAAGGATTCCTTCAAGCCCGATTTCAAGCTCATCAAGCGCGTGGTGGACCTGTCCGTTCCCGCCATGCTGGAACGCCTTTGCATGTCCTCTGCCGGTATTCTGGTAACCAAGTCCATCGCTACCCTGGGTACCGTAGCCGTGGCTGCCAACTCTTTGTACCTGACGGCGGAATCCATTTCCTACATGCCGGGCTTTGCCTTTGCAACGGCTACCACCACGTTGGTGGGCCAGAGTCTGGGCGCCAAAAAGCCGGATCTGGCGAAAAAGTATACCCGCCTGACCATCACCATCGGCTGCTCGCTTCTGACGCTGGCCGGTGTGGGCCTGTACGTGTTTGCAGAGCCGCTGGTTCGCTTCTTTACCCCCGACGCAGCGGCCATTGAACTGGCTTCCACGTGTCTGCGCATTGCCGCCTTCGTGCAGCCCTTCCAGTGCGGCGCGTGGATCTGGGCAGGTGCGCTCCGCGGCGCCGGCGATACCAAATATCCCTTCTACATCACGCTGTGCTGCAACTGGGGCATCCGCACCCTGGGCGCGGTGGTCTGCATCCGTCTGCTGGGTCTGGGCCTGCCTGCCGCCGTTACCTGCACGGTGTTTGACAACACCATGCGCTGCTTCCTGAACTTCCTGCGTTTCCGCAGCGGCAAGTGGCAAAACGCCATCAAGGACGAGCCCGAAAAGAAGGCCGCCTGATCTTCCCGCATTTTAAGCGCTGCTTTCCGGCGGCGCTTTTTCAATGCCCGGCGCTGCTTTACACTTTTCCCTCTACTGTCATGCAAAAAGGAATCAAACCATGAGCACAGCAAAAAGCAAAATTAAGGATTTCACTCAGGGCAGCATTGCCAGCCAGCTGATCACCTTCGCCTTTCCCCTGTTTTTGAGCAACCTTTTGCAGGTGGTCTACAACATGGTGGACATGATTGTTGTAGGCAATGTGCTGGGCAAGGAAGGGCTGTCCGCCGTCAGCGTAGGCGGCGATGTGACCAATCTGCTCACCTTCATTTCCATGGGCTTTGCATCCGCAGGGCAGGTGCTCATTGCCCGGTTCATCGGCGGGCGGCAGGAAGAGAAGATCGGCAAATTCGTAGGAACCATGTGTGGCTTCCTGTTTTCCTGCGCGCTGATCCTGACGGTGCTGGGCCTTTTCTTCCAGCCTGCCATGCTGCAGTTGATGAACACGCCCCCCGAATCCCTCGAGGGCGCGCAGCACTATGCCACCGTGTGCATGGCGGGGCTGGTGTTCATCTACGGCTATAACATTGTATCCGCCATTCTCCGCGGTATGGGCGACAGCCGCCATCCCTTCATTTTCATCAGTCTGGCTGCCGTGATGAATCTGGTGCTGGATATTGTGTTCGTCATCGGTTTCAAAATGGGCGCTGGCGGCGCGGCGCTGGCCACCGTCATCAGCCAGGGTACCAGCTTTTTCCTGTGCGCCCACTTCCTCATCCGCCACAGGGAAGCCTACAAGCTGAACATCCGCCCAAGGGATTTTGTGCGTTGGGATCAGGGTATGCTGCTCTCCCTCATCAAATTGGGCGTACCCATGGCCATCAAGTCCGCCTCCATCATGGTCAGCAAGCTGTTCGTCAATTCCTTCATCAATGCCTACGGCGTAGCCGTTTCCGCCTTTGCAGGCATTGCCGCCAAGCTGGCTTCGGTCAGCATGCTGGTTTCCAACGCCATGAATACCGCCGGCTCCACGGTAGTTGGGCAGAATCTGGCGGCAGGCAGATTTGACCGGGTCAAAAAGATCCTGCTGCACATTGCCTGGATCACCCTGTCCATGGCAAGCCTCTTTTCGCTGGTTCTCGCCCTGTTCCCCGAAAAAGTGTTCGGCATTTTCACCGCGGACGCCGCCGTCATGCAGATTGCAAGAGGCTATATTCCCATTGCCGTGCTGCTCTTCTTCGGGGCCGCCATGCGCGCCATCATGAACGCGCTTATCAACGGCAGCGGGCACACAAAAATCAACTTTGCCACAGCCATTCTGGACGGCATCGTCATGCGCATCGGCCTTGCGGTGCTCTTTGGTCTTGTGATGCACATGGAATACACCGGCTTCTGGCTGGGCGATGCGCTGGCAGGCTTCACGCCCTTCTTCATCGGCCTGGTATTTTACCTGACCGGCACATGGAAAAAGCAGTCTCTCCGGGAAAAGTGACCCTCCCGCAGAGCAAAGCTCTCATTTTTCCGCAAAATTGTATGAAAAAACATCCATTTTTTCCTTACATTCTCCCCTCTTTTCTGCTATAATATATGTTGCAGGATGGCGCATTTTGTCCCCGCGGGCAGAAGCGTTTCCTGAGCCGTCAGAAAACGGCACTAAACCCGTTCCCAATCCATCCATACAGGAGACGATCATCATGGATATCAACGAACGCATCTCTCAAATCGGCGTCGTGCCGGTCATTAAGCTGAACAACCCCGAACGGGACGCTGCTCCCCTGGCCAAGGCCTTGTGTGCCGGTAATGTGCCCGTGGCAGAAGTCACCTTCCGTGCCGCTGGCGCCGACACCGCCATCCGCCTGATGAAGGAAGCCTGCCCCGATATGCTGGTGGGCGCGGGCACCGTGCTGACCCGCGAACATGTGGACAAGGCCAAGGCCGCCGGCGCCACCTTCATTGTGACCCCCGGCTTTGATCCCGAACTGGTGGCTTACTGCCAGGAAGTGGGCATGCCCATCTACCCCGGCTGCACCACCCCCACGGACTACCACGCCGCGCTGAAGTTCGGCCTGAAGGTGCTGAAGTTCTTCCCCGCGGAGCAGTCTGGCGGTCTTGCCAAAATCAAGGCTATGAGCGCTCCCTTCCCCATGTTCAAGGTAATGCCCACCGGCGGCATTTCCCTCAAGAACCTCAAGGAATACCTCTCCTGCCCCGTCATCTGCGCCTGCGGCGGCTCCTACATGGTGACTGCAGAGCTCATTGACAACGGTCAGTGGGATGAAATTACCCGTCTGTGCCTGGAATCCGCCAAAATCGTCAAGGAGGCCCGCAAATAATGGCTAAGATTGTTACTTTCGGCGAACTGATGCTCCGTCTGGCTCCCAACGGCTACTACCGCTTCTTCCAGAATGATCAGATGCAGGCTACCTTTGGCGGCGGCGAAGCCAACGTGGCTGTGTCCCTGGCCAACTACGGCATGGAATCCGTGTACGTCACCAAGCTGCCCAAGCACGCCATCGGTCAGGCTGCCGTGGACAGCCTGCGCTACTTCGGCGTGGACACCTCCAAGGTGGTTCGCGGCGGCGACCGCGTAGGTATCTACTACCTGGAAAAGGGTGCTTCCCAGCGCGGCAGCGTGTGCATTTATGACCGCGCCCACAGCGCCATCGCAGAAGCCCAGCCCTCCGATTTCAACTGGGACGAAATCTTTGAAGGCGCCGACTGGTTCCATTTCACCGGCATTACCCCCGCTCTGGGCGGCAACCTGGTGGAAATCTGCCGTGAAGCCTGCAAAGCTGCCAAGGCAAAGGGCGTGAAGATCTCCTGCGATTTGAACTACCGCGGCAAGCTCTGGACCCGCCAGGAAGCCCGCGAAGCCATGACCGATTTGTGCCAGTATGTGGACGTGTGCATCTCCAACGAAGAAGATGCCAAGGACGTGTTCGGCATTGAAGCCGAAGGCAGCGACATCTACGGCGGCAAACTGAACCACGAAGGCTACAAGAGCGTGGCCAAGCAGCTGATGGACAAGTTCGGCTTTGAAAAGGTGGCTATCACCCTGCGCACCTCCATTTCCGCCAACGATAACGACTGGGCCGGCATGCTTTTTGACGGCGAAAACTACTGCTTCAGCAAGTCCTACCACCTGCACATTGTGGACCGCGTAGGCGGCGGCGACAGCTTCGGCGGCGGCCTGATCTACTCCCTGCTCAGCGGCAAAAACACCCAGCAGGCCATCGAATTTGCCGTGGCGGCTTCCGCTCTGAAGCATTCCGTGGAAGGCGACTACAACCGCGTGTCCGTCAGCGAAGTGGAAAAGCTGGCCGGCGGCGACGGCAGCGGCCGCGTGCAGCGCTGACGCTTTCGAATAAAATCTGGCGATTTTATTCGACCTTTGCAGATTTTACTGTGACCTCTGGTCACGGCCGTAAAATCTGATCGGAACGAAATTTTCATCCGGAGGGCAAGCTCTCCTCCTGAAAATTTCTCCTCCCGGCGTACATGCCGCCGGTGCGGATTTTATTGACATAAACCATATCTCCGTCCCCCGACATGTAACTGATCGTGGGACGGAGTTTGTCTATACGCCGATTTTGTCGACACTGGATGCGGCTCAGCCGCCCGCTTAAAGGAGGAACCTGCATGTTCCATCTCACCAGAATCACCCGGGAAAACTACCGGGACGCCCTCACCTTGACCACCGACCCGGAGGGAAAGCTGCTTCTGCAGGAAGAATGGCTGCCCTCCCTGGCCTATTCCATGGTGCAGAGCCAGTTTGAAAAGGAATGGGATGTGGCGCTCATTGAATGCGAGCAGCTTCCCATCGGCTACTGCATGTACGGCAAGTGGCCGGAAAAGGACCGCTATGTGCTGCGCCGCTTTGCCATCGACCGGCGTTATCAGGGCCGGGGCGTGGGCCAGAAGGTGCTGCCCCTCATCATCAGCCGCATTCAGGCGCTGTACGATGTGGAGGACGTGTACGCCCTTGTGGACCGGGACAACGCCCGTGCCGTGCACCTTTTAAGAAAGTTCGGCTTTGAGGACACCTGCGAAGTGATCGACGGCGAGGACGTGTACCTGCTGAAAGGCCATTTTTGAACCTGAAGGGAGAATTCATATGCAGAACTATCTCTTTGTTCACTTCCGCGAAACCACCTCCCCCGAGGGCGAGCAGGTGCATTT
>JAFYLS010000068.1 GCA_017550035.1 Clostridia bacterium | reverse complement strand
TGGGAGATGGGTACGTTGTACACGTCGCCCACGGTGGTCAGCGCCAGCCAGGGGCTCTTGTTGGAGGCAACGCGGGTGCGCACCACGCGGCTCTGGTGACGGGCGATGGAGTTGTAGGTCAGGGTGGGGCAGGTTTCATCGGTATCGATGATCTTGCCGTAGGGCACCAGACCCAGCTTGATCAGCGCCTGGAAGCCGTTGCAGATACCGCACATGAGACCGTCGCGGTTTTCCAGCAGATCGGTCACGTTTTCCTTGATGGCAGCGTTGCGGAAGAAAGCGGTGATGAACTTGCCGGAGCCGTCGGGTTCGTCGCCGCCGGAGAAACCGCCGGGGATGAACACCATCTGGCTTTCCTTGAGCAGCTTGGCAAACTGTTCCACGCTGCGGGAGATGCCGGAGGCAGACAGGTTGTTGATTACGAAGATTTCGGGATCGGCGCCTGCATCGCGCATGGCCTTGGCACTGTCGTATTCACAGTTGGTGCCGGGGAAGGCGGGAATCAGCACGCGGGGCTTTGCTACCTTGATGGCGGGAGCGGCGCGCTTTTCGGCGGTGTAGGAGAAGGTTTCCATGGGCTGTTCTTTGTGTTCGATGTTGCAGCTGTAAACCTTTTCCAGCTTGTTTTCGTAGGCGGTGAGCAGTTCGTCAAGGCAAATGCTTTCGTCGTGCAGGGTGATCTTGCCGTCATCCGTCACGGTACCCACGACCAGTGCGCCGGGTACGTCCTCGGTCACTTCCAGCAGGAAGCCGCCGTAGCAGTAATCAAAGATGCCCTGGCAACACATATGGTCTTCATACTTGAAGCCCAGGCCATTGCCCAGCGCCATCTTCAGCACAGCTTCTGCAATACCGCCCATGCCGGGAGTGTAGCAGGAAATGGCCTTGCCGCTGCGCATCAAAGCGGTGACCTGCTTGAAAACATCCATTAGGGATTCGGTTTCGGGCAGGTTGTTTTCATCGTACTTGGGGCAGATGCAGACCAGCTTGTTGCCGGCTTTCTTGAATTCGTTGGAAACGATATCGTCGGTCTTCTGGGTGGTCACGGCGAAGGAAACCAGAGTGGGAGGTACGTCCAATTGCTCAAAGGAACCGGACATGGAGTCCTTGCCGCCGATGGAGCCGATGCCCAGGTTCATCTGAGCCTTGAAGGCGCCAAGCAGAGCGGCCAGAGGCTTGCCCCAGCGCTTGCCGTCCTTGCGGGGATGTTCAAAGTATTCCTGGAAGGTGAGGTACACGTCCTTGAATTCCGCGCCGGTAGCGATCAATTTGCACACGGATTCCACCACGGCAAGGTAAGCGCCGTGATAGGGGCTCCAGGAGGCGATCATGGGGTTGTAGCCCCAGCTCATGAGGGAGCAGTCGTTGGTGTGCTTCTTTTCCACGGAGATCTTCTGCACCATGGCCTGGATGGGGGTCAGCTGATTCTTGCCGCCGAAGGGCATCAGCACGGTGCCGGCGCCGATGGTGGAGTCGAAGCGTTCGGAAAGGCCGCGCTTGGAGCACACGTTCAGGTCCTGAGCCAAAGCCATATAATTGCCGGTGAAGGAACCCACAACAGCCTTGGAGAAGGCTTCGGGGGCTTCGGGGGTGATGATGATGTGCTTTTCGGCACCGTTGGAGTTGAGGAATTCGCGGCTCAGATCCACGATCTTCTTGCCGTTCCAGTGCATGACCAGACGCTTTTCTTCCTGCACGGTGGCAACGGGGCAGGCCTGCAGGTTTTCAGTGGCGGCAAGCGCCAGGAAAGCTTCCACGTTTTCCTTTTCGACCACCACGGCCATGCGTTCCTGAGATTCGGAAATGGCAAGTTCGGTGCCGTCCAGACCTTCGTACTTCTTGGGCACCTTGTTCAGGTCAATGACCAGACCGTCAGCCAGTTCGCCGATGGCAACGGAAACGCCGCCTGCACCAAAGTCGTTGCAGCGCTTGATCATGCGGGTGACGGTGGGATTGCGGAACAGACGCTGCAGCTTGCGTTCTTCGGGGGCGTTGCCCTTCTGCACTTCGGCGCCGCACAGCTCTACGGACTTGGAGGTGTGGGCCTTGGAAGAACCGGTAGCGCCGCCGATGCCGTCACGGCCGGTGCTGCCGCCCAGAAGGATGACGATGTCGCCGGGAGCGGGCACTTCGCGGCGTACGTTTTCGGCAGGGGCTGCGGCGATCACGGCGCCGATTTCCATACGCTTGGCGGCATAGCCGGGATGATATACTTCATCCACGATGCCGGTGGCCAGACCGATCTGGTTGCCGTAGGAAGAATAGCCGGCGGCAGCGGTGGTGACGATCTTGTGCTGGGGGAGCTTGCCGGGAATGGTTTCGCTGACAGGCACGGTGGGATCGGCAGCGCCGGTGACGCGCATGGCGCCGTATACATAGCTGCGACCGGACAGGGGATCGCGGATGGCGCCGCCGATACAGGTGGCAGCACCGCCGAAGGGCTCGATTTCGGTGGGGTGGTTATGGGTTTCGTTCTTGAACAGCAGCAGCCAGGGTTCGGTTGCGCCGTCCACTTCCACGTCGATCTTCACCGTGCAGGCGTTGATTTCTTCGGATTCATCCAGCTTTTCCAGTTTGCCGTCCTTCTTCAATTGACGCACGGCGATGGTGGCCAGATCCATCAGGCAGATGGGCTTGGTGCGGCCAAGGTTCTTGCGGACCTGAAGGTAGTCTTCGTAAGCGCCCTGCAGCAGGGGATCTTCGAACTTCACATCGTCAATGGTGGTCAGGAAGGTGGTGTGACGGCAGTGATCGGACCAGTAAGTGTCGATCATGCGGATTTCGGTGATGGTAGGATCGCGGTGTTCGCTGCGGAAGTATTCCTGGCAGAAGGCGATGTCGTCGGCATCCATGGCCAGACCCATGTCCTTCACGAACTGCTCCAGGCCTGCGCGGTCCAGATCAATGAAGCCATTCAGAGTCTTTACTTCGGTAGGCACTTCGTAGTCCATGACCAGGGTTTCGGGCTTTTCCAGAGCGGCTTCGCGGCTTTCCACGGGGTTGATCACGTACTTTTTGATTTCGGCGATCTCGCTTTCGGTGAGGTTGCCATACAGGGCATACACCTTGGCGGTACGGATCAGGGGACGTTCGCCCTGAGAGATGATCTGGATGCACTGAGCGGCGGAATCGGCGCGCTGGTCAAACTGACCGGGCAGGAATTCCACGGCAAACACGTAGGCATCGCCCAGATCGCATTCGGCGGTTGCGTTATCCAGCTGGGGTTCGGCAAACACCGTCTTGATGGCGTAATCAAAGAGCTCTTCGCTCATGTTTTCGGCGTCGTAGCGGTTCAGAAGACGCACGCTTTCCAAATTCTTGATGCCCAGCAGGTGGCGGGCATCATAACGCAGGGCGCGGGCTTCGTTGTCCAGACCGGGCTTTTTTTCCACATATACTCTGTAAACCATGTTGCTTATTCCTCCGTCTGGGCCTTCAGTGCACGGGCGCCGATATCGCGGCGGCAGAAGGCGTTGTCAAAGTGGATGCTGTCAGCCAGGGTATAGGCTTTGGTAATGGCGTTTTTGAGGGTGTCCGCCGTGGCGGTCACGCCCAGCACACGACCGCCGGAAGTGAGAAGCTTGCCATCCTTCAGTGCAGCGCCGGCCACGTAGGTAGTCTTGGCGGCTTCTTCGGGCATGGTGATCTCAAAGCCCTTGTCGTAGTGGGTGGGATATCCCTTGGAGGCCAGCACCACGCAGCAGGCGTGTTCATCCTTGAATTCCACGGGGGTTTCGGAAAGCTTTTCGTTGGTGACGGCCTGCATCACGGTCAGAAGATCGCTCTTAAGCAGGGGCAGCACCACCTGGGTTTCGGGATCGCCGAAACGGCAGTTGTATTCGATCACCTTGGGCCCCTTGGGGGTCAGCATGAGGCCGAAATACAAACAACCCTTGAAGGTGCGTCCTTCTGCATTCATGGCATTCATGGTGGGCAGGAAGATTTCTTCCATGCAGCGCTTTTCTACATCGGCGGTATAGTAGGGGTTGGGGGCAATGGTGCCCATGCCGCCGGTGTTGAGGCCTTCGTCGTTGTCCAGGGCGCGCTTGTGGTCCATGGAGGAAACCATGGGCTTGACGGTATGACCGTCGGTGAAGGAAAGCACGCTCACTTCGGGACCGGTGAGGAATTCTTCCACCACGATCTGGTCGCCGGAAGCGCCGAATTGCTTGTCTTCCATGATGGATTTCACAGCGTCAACGGCTTCTTCGCGCGTCTGCGCGATGATCACGCCCTTGCCCAGCGCCAGACCGTCGGCCTTGATGACCACGGGAATTTCGCAGGTGTTCACATATTCCAGCGCGGACGCCATGTCGGTAAACACTTCATAGGCGGCGGTGGGAATATGGTATTTCTTCATCAGGTTTTTGGAAAACACCTTGCTGCCTTCGATGATGGCGGCATTCTTGCGGGGGCCGAAGCAGGGAATGCCCTTTTCTTCCAGCGCATCCACGCAACCCAGCACCAGGGGATCGTCAGGGGCGACTACGGCGTAATCCACCTTGTTTTCCGCGGCGAAGGCCACGATCTTTTCAATGTCCTTGGCGCCGATATCCACGCAGGCAGCGTCTGCGGCGATGCCGCCGTTGCCGGGCAGGGCAAAGATTTCGGTGACGGTGGGGTTTTCCTTGATTTTCTTAATGATGGCGTGCTCACGGCCGCCGCCGCCAACAACCAGTACTTTCATTTGTTCTTCCTCCCAAATTAATGGTGGAACAGGCGCATGCCGGTGAAGGCCATGGCCATCTTGTACTTGTTGCAGCATTCGATGACGGCGTCATCGCGGATGGATCCGCCGGGTTCGGCAATGTAGCGCACGCCGCTCTTTCTGGCGCGTTCAATGTTGTCGCTGAAGGGGAAGAAAGCGTCGGAGCCCAGGGCCACGTTTTCGATGGAAGCAAGGTATTCCTTGATTTCTTCTTCGGTGAGGGGTTCGGGCTGCTTCGTGAAATAGTTCTGCCAGATGCCGTCGGCGCACACATCTTCTTCGTTCTTGTTGATGTAGCCGTCGATCACGTTGTCACGGTCGGGGCGGCCGAGAGAAGGCAGGAAGGGCAGATTCAGCACCTTGTCATGCTGGCGCAGGAACCAGGTATCGGCCTTGGTGCCGGCAAGACGGGTGCAGTGGATACGGCTCTGCTGGCCGGCGCCCACGCCGATGGCCTGACCGTCCACGGCAAAGCACACGGAGTTGCTTTGGGTGTACTTCAGGGTGATCAGGGAAATGATCAGATCGCGGATGGCGGATTCGGGCATTTCCTTATTTTCGGTCACCACGTTTTCAAGCAGTTCCTTGTTGATCTTGAAATTATTGCGGCCCTGTTCAAAGGTGATGCCGAAAACCTGCTTGCGTTCCTGCTGGGCAGGCACGAAGTCAGGGTCGATCTTCACGATGTTGTAGTTGCCCTTGCGCTTACTCTTGAGGATTTCCAGTGCTTCGGGTTCATAGCCGGGGGCGATGATGCCGTCGGACACTTCGCGCTTGATGAGCTTTGCGGTGGTCACGTCACATACGTCGGAAAGGGCCACCCAGTCGCCGAAGGAGCACATACGGTCGGTGCCGCGGGCACGGGCGTAAGCGCAGGCCAGAGGAGATTCGTCCAGACCTTCGATATCGTCCACGAAGCAGGCCTTCTTCAGCTTATCGGAAAGGGGCAGACCCACGGCCGCAGAGGTGGGGGAAACATGCTTGAAGGAGGTCACGGCGGGAAGCCCCAGCGCTTCCTTCAGTTCCTTCACCAGCTGCCAGGAGTTAAAGGCGTCCAGGAAGTTGATGTAGCCGGGACGGCCGCACAGAATTTCGATGGGCAGCTCGCTGCCGTCGTGCATGTAGATCTTGGAAGGCTTCTGGTTGGGGTTGCAGCCGTATTTCAGTTCAAACTCTTTCATGACGGTCACTCCTCTTTCCTTATTATTCGTGCTTGTTGATGATGCGTTCTTCGCAGTTGCCCGTTTCCAGTTCGGTATAGCGGACATAGAGGGAAATCTTATTGGCTTCGTTCAGGTTTTCCCACAGTTCATCGGTGAACTGTTCAATGCAGTTGGGAATGCTCACGCGTTCGGGTTCGCCCTGGAAGGTGGGAATGACGGGGTTGCCGTCGCACACATAGGTGTGCAGGAAGTGGCCCAAACCGGGAATGGCGGGATATTCATAGAAGAAGCGGGCGCAGGCGGTGCCTTCGGCATCGGCAGCTTTGAGGATGGCCATCTTGTAGCTGCCGTCCTTGCCCTGCAGGCCGGAAATGCGGGGCGTCCAGTTGGGCTTATCGTCTTCAAACATACGGGTGCGCAGGCCGCTTTCCCAGCTTTCGCCCCTGGCCAGGGATTCCCAGATGGTGTCGGTCTGGTCGCCGTTGGTCACGATGAGGCCGCAGCCGCATTCGCGCACGGGATGGTAGATGATCAGGTGGGGATCCACCATCAGGGAAGGATCGTGTGCTTCGGTGCGGATGCCGTCAGGCTCGCCCACGAATACGCGGTTGCGGCTGTTCACGCTGCGGCCCATGATGAAGTAGGCGGCAACGGCGTTTTTGCCGTCTTCGCTGATGCCCAGCACGATGCCGCGGCCGGGATAGGTGTTGCTTTCCAAGCGTTCCTTCATGGTCTTGACTTCGTACACGTTCATAAATCCATTACTCCTTAATCATCACAGTGCGGCCCACAACGGTGAGACGGTCTTCGCAAAAGAGCTTCACGGCGTGGGGGAGCAGAATCCATTCCGCTTCTTCCATGATGCGCTTCTGCAGGGTTTCGGGGGTATCGTTTTCAAGAACAGCCACGCTCTTCTGGGCGATGATGGGGCCGCCGTCGCATTCCGCACTGACAAAGTGCACGGTGGCACCGGACAGCTTTACACCGTATTCGAGGGCTGCTTCGTGGACGTGCAAGCCGTAGTAGCCTTTTCCGCAGAATGAGGGGATCAGGGCGGGATGCACATTCATGATGGCGTTGGGATAGGTGTCGGTGAGTTCTTCGGTAAAAATTACCATGCAGCCGGCCAGTACGATCAGGTCAATTTTCAGTTCCTGAAGCTTGGCGACCATGGCCTGGGTCATGCTGCGGTTGGAATCATAGCTTTTGCGGGGCACCACGTAACCGGGGATGTTGGCTTTTGCGGCCCTCTCCAGTGCGTAAGCGCCTTCCTTGGTGGAGATGACCGCGACGATTTCTCCGCCGCCCAGATCGCCGCGCAGCTGCGCATCGATCAGGGCCTGCAAATTGGTTCCGCCACCGGAAACCAGCACGGCAATGCGCTTGCTCATGCCAGGATCACCTTCTCTTCGCCCTTCACGATTTCGCCGATCACATAAGCATCGTCGCCGTTTTCACGAAGAATCTGCAGTGCGGTTTCCACTTGGTCAGCGGGCACCACCACGCTCATGCCAACGCCCATATTGTAGGTGTTGAACATGTCGCGTTCGGGCACGTTGCCTTCCTTCATGATCAGATCGAAGATGGGCAGAACCTTGACGGCGCTCTTGTCGATCCTGGCGCACAGGCCATCGGGGATGGAGCGCGGAATGTTTTCGTAGAAGCCGCCGCCGGTGATGTGGGAGATACCCTTCACATCCACCTTCTTCAGCAGCTCAAGGATGCTCTTCACATAAATGCGGGTGGGCACCAGCAGTGCTTCCGCCACCGTCTTGCCGCCCAACTCTTCGCGGGACACATACAGGTTGGGGTTGTTGTTGTCAATATCAAACACCTTGCGGCACAGGGAGAAGCCGTTGGAATGGATGCCGGTGGAGGGCAGGGCGATGACCGCATCGCCTTCCTGCATGCGCTGGTTGTTGATGATCTTTTTCTTATCCACGATACCCACGGCAAAGCCGGCCAGGTCGTAATCTTCCACAGGCATGAGGCCGGGATGTTCGGCCGTTTCGCCGCCGATGAGGGCAGCGCCGCTTTGCACGCAGCCTTCTGCCACGCCGCTTACGATTTCGGCGATCTTCTCGGGCACGTTCTTGCCGCAGGCGATATAGTCCAGGAAGAACAGGGGACGGGCACCGCAGCAGATGATATCGTTGACGCACATGGCCACGGCGTCAATGCCGATGGTGTCGTGCTTGTCCATGAGGATGGCCAGCTTCACTTTGGTGCCGCAGCCATCGGTGCCGGAAACCAGCACGGGTTCTTCCATGCCCTGAACGGGCAGACCAAAGCAGCCGCCAAAGCCGCCTACATCGTCCAGGCAGCCTTCGTTGCGGGTGCGGGCAATGTGCTTTTTCATCAGTTCCACAGCCTTGTAACCGGCGGTGATATCCACGCCTGCCGCGGCGTAACTTTCAGAACGGGAATTGTTGTGCATAGGTCAATCTTCCTTTCTTTTGCGTCAGACGTGTTTTTGTTATCCCTTGCCGTTGAGGCAGTAGGTGCACAGTTCACACTGTTTCAGGCCGATGGCTTCCACCAGGCCTTCGATGGACTGGAATTCCAGAGAATCAAAATGGAATTTATCGCAGATGGCCTTACGCATGGCCTTGCCGCGCTCGGTGCGGGAATCACTGTATTCATCCAGATGCTTGAGGCCTTCTTCGCCTTCCAGTTCCAAAATGGTGCGGCGGGTGATCAATTCCATATCGCTGGTGGAGCGGGCGAAGTTCAGGTACTTGCAGCCGTACATGATGGGCGGGCATGCGGAGCGCATATGCACAGCCTTGGCGCCGTTTTCATAGAGGAAGTCCACCGTTTCCTGCAGCTGGGTGCCGCGGACGATGGAATCATCCACGAAGAGCAGATTCTTGTCCTTGATCAGATCCGGTACGGCGATCTGCTTCATTTTGGCGATCTGGTTGCGCTGGCTCTGCCGGGTGGAGGTAAAGGAGCGGGGCCAGGTGGGGGTGTACTTGATGAAGGGGCGGGCGAAGGGAATGTGGCTCTTGTTGGCATAGCCGATGGCATGAGGCGTACCGGAATCGGGCACGCCGCCCACGTAGTCCACACCCTTGTTGGCGCCGGTTTTTTCATCCTGCGCGGCCATGATTTCGCCGTTGCGGTAGCGCATGGTTTCCACGTTCACGCCTTCATAGGAAGCGGTGGAGTAGCCGTAGTATGTCCACAGGAAGGAGCAAATGTGCATTTCCTCGCCGGGCGGGGAAAGCTGCACCACTTCTTCGGCGGAAATTTCTACGATTTCGCCGGGTCCCAGTTCCTTTTCGTCCATGAAGTCCAGCTTCTGATAGGCGTGGGATTCAAAGGATACGCAGTAGCCGTCTTCGCTTTTGCCAAGCAGTACGGGCAGGCGGCCCAGACGGTCGCGGGCGGCGATCAGGTGTCCGTCTTCCTTGAGGATCAGGATGGAAGCCGTGCCGTTGATCATCTGCTGGGCAAAACGGATGCCGTAGGTAAACGTGCTCTTCTGGTTGATCATGGCAGCCAGAAGTTCGGTGGTGTTCACCTTGCCGCCCTGCATGGCGTCAAAATGACCGCCGCTGAAGGACAGGTACTGGTTGATGAGCTGTTCTGCGTTGTTGATGGCGCCGATGAAGCACAGGGCGTAGGTGCCCAGGTTGGAGCGGATGAGCAGGGGCTGAGGATCGCTGTCGCTGATACAGCCGATGGCGCTCATGCCCTTCATTTCATCAAAAATGTGCTCGAACTTGGTGCGGAAGGGAGAGTTGCCGATGTTGTGAATCTCCCGCTGCAGTCCCATTTTTTCATCATAGGCTGCCATGCCGCCGCGGCGGGGCGCCAGATGGGAGTGATAGTCCGTGCCGAAAAATACGTCAGAAATTGCGTCGCGCTTGAGTGCGGCGCCGAAAAAACCGCCCATAGGACCTCCGTGTATTTACTGGTGGTAGGAAAAGTGCGTGGTTTATGCGTTGGTAATGCGGGTAATGATCTCCTGGTAGGCTTCTTCCACATATCCCATGTCCAGACGGAAACGGTCCTTGTCCAGACGGAAGTGGGTTTCACTGTCCCAGAAGCGGCAGTTGTCCGGGCTGATTTCGTCCGCCAGCACCAGGGTGCCGTCGGGAAGATACCCGAATTCCAGCCGAAAATCCACCAGACGGATCTTGATGGATTTGAAGAATTCTTTGAGGATGCTGTTGATGCTGAAGGCCATCTGCTGAATGGCTTCCATTTCGTCGTGGGTGATGAGCTTCAGCGCCACGGCATGATAAGTGTTGATCAGCGGATCGCCCAGGGCTTCATTCTTCAGGTACAGCTCGATGGTGGGCTCTTCAAACACGATGCCTTCTTCCACACCGTAACGCTGCGCGAATGCACCGGCGGAAATGTTGCGCACGATGACGGCCAAAGGAATGATGCGGGCCTTTTTGATCAGGCTGTCCGTATCCGAAAGCTGCGCCATATAGTGGGTGGGTACGCCGTTTTTTTCCAGCAGCTGCATCAGGTGGTTGGTTACCCGGTTGCAGATGGAGCCTTTGCCGGCAATGGAGCTCTTTTTCAAACCGAAATAGTCGGTGGCGTCATCCTTGTAGCTGACGTAGAGAATATTTTCATCGTCTGTTGCATAGATGCGCTTGGCGGTACCGTCGTAAAGCAGTTCCCGTTTTTCCATGGTGTGTTCCTCCGAGATGAAACGGAATTACTGGAATTCGGCGCAGATGGCGGCGTCCTTCTTCAGTACGGCTTCTGCATCGGCGCTGCGTTTGGCGATGAGGCGCTGAGAGAGCGCATCATCGGAAAGGGCGATGATCTGGGCAGCCAGCAGTGCGGCATTGCCGCCGCCGTTGATGGCGACCGTGGCCACCGGAATGCCGGTGGGCATCATGACGGTGGAAAGCAGGGCGTCCATGCCGTCCAGCACGCTGCTCTTGCAGGGAATGCCAATGACGGGCAAAGTGGTGTTGGCGGCAATGGCGCCGGCCAGATGGGCTGCCATGCCGGCAGCGGCAATCAGCACGCCGAAACCGTTTTCGCGGGCGCTGCGGGCAAAATCCCGGGCTTCGTCCGGCGTACGGTGGGCGGAATATACGTGAACTTCAAAGGGAATTTCCAGGGAAGTGAGCATGTCGGTTGCTTTGCGGATGATGGGCAGATCGCTGTCGCTGCCCATGATAATGCCTACTTTTTTCATGGTGCCTCCTTCAGAAAATCAAAAAGGGTACACGAACTCACTGTGGTGAGTTTGTGCGCCCAGACGGTCGGCGAAAACGTTAAAAACCCAGAGAAATCAAGGTCGCCCTCTGTTTCCCCGTGGTTGTCCACATTCCTTCCGTCAGTCGCAGAGAACGGTATTCGCATAACAATGGAATTATAGCATATCGGGCGTTATAAGTCAAACAAAAGCCAAACGATTATTTGGAAACGACAATAAATGTTCGTGTTTTTGAAAAGAAGGGGAAAAGCCGCAAAAATGGGTCTTAAAGTGTCCAAATGGCACATTTGGCAGGGGGAATGCAGAACTTTTGTCCAAAAACGGATGCGCAGAATGATCGGCTTTTGCAGAGTATATTCACATTCTGACATCGGAAGCAAGAACATTGAAATTATTAAATTTTATGTTATAATGAACGAAAACAGCAACAAACAGACGGAAAAATCCGTTCTGAAAAGCAACCGAACAATCTTTTGGAGGTTATGAAGCATGTGTAAAGCGATTCCGCGTCCGGAATACCCCCGTCCCCAGTTTGTGCGCGACGGATGGATGAACCTCAATGGCGTATGGGAATTTGAAATGGATATGGGCAACAGCGGTCTGAGCCGCGGTGTGCAGAATAAGGAAAAACTAGATGGCACCATCCTGGTTCCCTTCTGCCCGGAAAGCGATCTTTCCGGCGTGGGCTATAAGGATTTCATTCCTGCCGTGTGGTATAAGCGCTCCTTTACTTTGCCCGAAGAAGCCAAAGGCAAGCGGGTCATTCTGCACTTTGGCGCGGTGGATTACGCAGCAAAAGTCTGGGTGAACAATCAGGAAGTGGGCACCCATAAGGGCGGTTATACTCCCTTCTCCTTTGACGTGACCGACGTTCTCAAGGACGGCGAAAACGTGATCGTTCTCAATGCGCAGGACGATACCCGTTCCGGTCATCAGCCCAGCGGCAAGCAGAGCCCCAAGTACGAATCCTTCGGCTGCTTCTATACCCGCACCACGGGCATCTGGCAGACGGTGTGGCTGGAGTGGGCCGATGCCTGCCATATTGAAGAAGTGTATCTGACTCCCCATTACCAGGATACTTCCGTGACCGTCAAGGTGATCACCACCGGCGAATGCGAAGTAACGTTGAAGGCTTCCTATGAAGGCCGCGAAATGGGCAGTGCCTGCGTGAAGACCTACGGTCATCAGGCGGAAACCACCGTTCAGCTTGCCGAAAGCCATCCCTGGAATGTGGGTGATCCCAAGCTGTACGACCTTTCTCTGGAACTGAAGAAGGACGGCGAAACGGTGGATACCATGCAGAGCTATTTCGGTCTGCGCTCCGTGCGTTTCGAAGGCCGCCGCTTCTTCATCAACGATAAACCCGTGTTCCAGCGTCTGGTGCTGGATCAGGGCTTCTATCCTGACGGCATTTACACCGCGCCCACGGATGAAGCGCTGAAGAACGACATTGTTCTGTCTCAGGCCATGGGCTTCAATGGCGCCCGCCTGCACGAAAAAGTGTTTGAACCCCGCTTCCTGTACCATGCCGATCATCTGGGCTACCTGTGCTGGGGTGAAATGGCCAACTGGGGCCTTAACGACAGCAAGGAATGCGCGCTGGCAGATTTCCTTAACGACTGGATCACCGAAGTGAAGCGCGATTACTCAGCTCCCTGCATCATCGGCTGGTGCCCCTTCAACGAGACCTGGGATACCGACGGCCATCAGCAGTATGACGATAACCTGCGCATGATCTACCGCATCACCAAGCTGTACGATACCACCCGTCCCTGCATCGATACCAGCGGCAACTTCCACGTTGAAACGGATATTTTCGACGTGCATGAATATGACCCG
>JAFYLS010000067.1 GCA_017550035.1 Clostridia bacterium | reverse complement strand
GCTGAGCGCCCGCAGTGCGGGATGCAGCGAAGCGGAGGAATCAACCGAAACGAGCAATGAGCCGGCAGGCTCAGGGCGACGATTGAGGTTGCGGAAGCTGTCACCGGAGGTGACTGAGGGATTGGCTGCACACTCCCAACAGATCGGGGAACGGAGATATGTTTCAAGTCAACTTGGTCGAAATGACTGTGGCGAAGCCACCAGCCGTCCCACGACGAGTTGCATGTCGGGGGACGGGGTTTTTTTATCAGTCAACACGGTCGATAATGGGTCCGGGCACTGCCCGGCTTCTTCAAAAAAGGAGCCGAGAGAGCTCGCTCTCTCGCGTCCTTTTATTGAAGAAGGTTTACGTTTTTCTCCGGTTTCCGGAGAAAAACTGCGGATCGTGCTAACTTGGCTTTTCCTTAAAGTAATAAGTTATTAGGAAGGAACCAATCCCTCCGTCTTCTCGCTTTGCTCGAATCCACTTTCCGCAACCTCAATCATCGCTCTGAGCCTATCGGCTCATAGCTCGTTTCGGTTGATTCCTCCGCTTCGCTGCATCCCGCACTGCGGGCGCTCAGCTCCGTCACCTTTCAACAAGGGAGGCCTTTGGTATTTCCGTTCCGTTATAGCAGCATTGGGAAAGCACTTTGACCGATGGCAATCAATTACGACCAATACGGCGGGGTGCAGGGGGATCATCCCCCTGCCAGGGGCGTGGGGGTAGCACCCCCACTATCGTCCCTGCCCAAACTGCCGCGTGCAATATGAAAAACCAGCATCACCAGCTGCACGCCCAGCCCCAGCAGGGTGGCATAGCCCGTGCCGTAAATACCGAACCGGATGGACAGAACGATCGTCAGCAGCAGTGTGATCACCCCGGAAGTCATCTGCACAAAGAACAGCTTCCGCTGCCTGCCAAGGCCCATCAGCATGGCGGACAGAATATGGTTGAGAGCCGCCAGCAGTGCGCCCGGACACATCATTTGAATCAGCGGCGCAATACCGCTTTGTTTGTACAAAACATCCCCAATCACAGGCGCAAACAGGTACAAAGCGCCCGCTCCCATGATTCCTGCGGCCAGTGCCATCCCAAACAAACGCAGCATCAGTTTTCTCTGCGCCCTGCCCGTTCGCGCCGCCACCTGCGGCCCGCCCAGCGACGCCAGTGCGCCGGTCAGTATGCCGGGCAGGAAAAGCAGCGGCATCACCATGCCCTGCAGTCTGCCGATGGCCGCAGCGGCATCGCCGCCGGTCATGCCGTGCAGCATCAAAAGCCTTGGCAGCATCACGCCCGTCAGCGCCCGAATGCCGCTCATGCCCAGACGCGAGCCCATCATAGGCAGCGCCATGCGGTCCAGCTTGCGCCGGACAGCTTGTTCATTGCCGCCTTTCCTGGCAATACCCCGCAGCGCCGCCAGCATGACCAGAAGCCCTGCCCCTTCGCCCAATAAACCGGCAAAGGCAGGAATGGCGGCACGAACAGGCAGCCGCATCCGCGGATACAGGCCAAGCAGCAGCAGACAGATCAAAATACGCACGCACTGCTCGGCACACTCACTGATCCCCGGCGAAAAGGCTTTGCCCATGCCGAAGGCGCACCCGTCCATCACACAGCACACCCCTACAATGGGCAGCGCAGGCGCAAACAGCAAAAGCGTAGGAATGACCCGCATATCCCCAAGCAAAAGTCCCGCAAAGGGCGCTGCCGCAACGCATACCACCGCCATGGCTGTGCCGCGCTTTAAGGCCATGCGCCGGGCCGCATACAGCGTTTGTCCTTTTTGCGCATTCTCTGCTTTTCCCTCCAGCGCAACCAGACGGCTTACCGCCTGGGGAAGCCCGCTGATGACCGGCGCAACCATGAGCTGCTGTACGCCCTGTGTCATTTCCATAATGCCCATGGCCTCTGCGCCCATCTGCCTTCCCAGCACAATGCGCAAAAGAAACCCCAGTCCCCGGGTCACCACTGCAAACAGGGCGGAAAGTACCGCCTGCCCTTTCAGACTTTTCAACACATCACCCCCTGAAGGATATGTGCTATATTGCACAATCATGCCCTCAGGGTTGACAAAGCCGAAATTGCCCATTACAATGGTCATGTCAAAAACTTTATATGAATACCTGTGTACAAGCAGGTATAAAACCGTTTTCGGAAGGGAGAATTGATTCTCATGAAACTGGCAGTTGCTTCCTATTCCCTGCACGAACTGGTCTACAAGGGCAAGGTCAATGTTTTCACCTATCTGAACATGATCAAGCACGATTTCCGCGTGAGCCATGCGGACATCTGGAGCGGCATGCTCACTTCTCTGGACGAAGCTTATATCCAGCAGATCCGTGAAGAAATGGACCGCCTGGATCTGAAACTGGCCAATTTGTGCGTGGACGGCCCCTATGTGTGGCATCCCGATCCCGAACAGCGCGCCGCCCATAAGGCGCAGATGCTGGAATACATCCGTGCCGGCCGTCAGCTGGGCGCCGAATCCATCCGTATCGACTTTGGCGGTCAGAATGAAGAAATGACCGACGAAGCCATGGAATACCTGATCGCTACCTTCAAGGAATACTGCGAGATCTGCGGTCAGTTCCAGTGCAAGATCGGCCCCGAAACCCACTGGGGCTGGGACCGTATGCCTGAATACATCAAGGCTGTGCGCGACGGCGTGAACAGCCCCTGGTACGGCATTCTCTACCACATCGGCAACCTCAGCGACGTGGAAGCCGGCGAAGAACTGTGCCTGGACCACTGCATGCATACCCATATCCACGCCAAGTCCATCTGCGAAAACGCCAAGGACATCGTCCGCCGCCTGATGAAGAAGGGCTACACCGGCGCTTACTCCGTGGAACACCACTCCGGCGTCCTCGAAGTGGAACGCACCCACTGGCAGCTGGCTTCCCTGAAGGAAATCATTGCCGAAGTGCAGATGGAAGGTCTGGAACCCGAAACCGAAACCAAGGCTTACATGAGCCAACTGTATGCAGGAGAAAGAAGAGCATGAAGAAAGTAAGAATCGGTGTGATCGGCAACGGTATCATTGCCGAACACCATATGAAAACCTATGCCGACATTCCCGAAGCGGAAGTGGTGGCGCTGTGCGATATTGACGAAGCCAAAATGAACTCCATGGGTGACCGCTACAACGTGAGCCGCCGCACCACCAACATCGGCGAACTGCTCCGCATGGACGATATTGACGCCGTGGACGTGTGCCTGCATAACAATCTGCACGCCCCCGTATCCAACGAAGTCATGCGCATGGGCAAGCACTGCTACTGCGAAAAGCCCATGGCCGGCTCCTTTGTGGATGCCAAGTCCATGTACGATACCATGCTGGAAACGGGCAAGAAGCTGCACATCCAGATGGGCTTCCTCTATCAGAAGGAAACCAAGGCTGCCAAGCGCTTCATTGACGGCGGCGACCTGGGCCACATCTATCACATGCGCTCCTACGGCTTCCGCCGCCGCAACCGTCCCTTCGTAGACGGCTACGCCACCAAGGAATTCGTAAACGATACCACCTCCGGCGGCGGCGCGCTGTTTGATATGGG
>JAFYLS010000066.1 GCA_017550035.1 Clostridia bacterium | reverse complement strand
TATGAATATCCGTCAGGTAGAAGAAAAGACCTGTCTTCAGCGGGCCAACGTGCGTTTTTATGAGCAGGAAGGCTTGCTGTGTCCGGGCCGGCTGCCCAATGGCTATCGCGATTACAGCGATGAGGATGTGCAGCAGCTTTTCGATCCGTGAAGGGCAGGTGCGCACGGGGAAAGCGATCTTTTTCGGGATGGGATGCAATGTATTCCCGGTCAGCATCCTTTGCATGTACCGGGCGCGGAAACGCTATCTGGAGCGGGAGTGCACTTCCTGGGATGATCTGAACGAACTGCATTTTGCTTCCCGCAGCATCATGCAAAAAAGGCTGAGTGCGCTGCTTGGGGTGTTGCTGCTTGTGTTTACGCTTGTGTGCCATCGGGGTGCATATCTCACAAGATGGCTGCCTCCGAACCGGGGAGCGTTGACCCTTGAGCAGTTTGCGGAGAATTACAACGCCATTGTCCGGGCGGATGCTGTGACAATGGGGGAGCGGGATATGTCTGCGCGGATGGATGAACTGCTCCGGGAGGATGGTGCCTATTATACGGAAAACGATCTGCCTTATAACGTGATGGTCATAGATGTGATGGCAAGTGAGCCGGTTTCCCTTTCCTATACGCTGCAGGATGGCTGCGTGCAAAGTGTGGCGTTTGATATGGATGTGCAGGTCGAAGGATTGTTTGACGGTTATCAGACCGAAATGCGGCGCATTGTGATGGCACTTGCCGATTTGCATCTTTGGGACGGCAGCATTCCGCGCATAAATGCGCGTACGGCGCAGATGAGTTTTGCTGACCACGACTTCACATTGTATGGCGTCAAGGTGTACTGCGAGTGCGACTGGGATGAAGCACAGTTTGCGTCTGTTACGCAGGATGGCGTCCGGCTGGCTTTGGGTGAGGATGCACGCTTCAGTATCCGTTTCCGGGTGGAAAGAATCAGTTTGGAGTGACGAAAGATGAACATCAAAGCTATTTTACTGGATGTGGATAATACCCTGCTGGACTTTAACGAGTGCGCCAGAGTATCGCTGAAGGAAGCTATGGAGCAGTGCGGCTTTGTCTATCAGGACAGCATGTATGCCGTGTTTGAACGGGAGAACAACGCCATCTGGAAAGAGATGGAAAAGGGGCTGCTTACCCGGGAAGAATTGCATGAGCAGCGCTTTCGCCGCATTCTGCGGGCGCTGGATATGGATGAAAACGAAGGTCCTGCCATGGAAGAAGTGTTCCAGCGCTGCGTGGGTGAGGGTGCGGAGCATGTGACGGGAGCGCTGGAGCTGCTCAGGTATCTTTATGAAAAGTATCCGCTGTATGTAGCCAGCAATGCCCGTCAGTTCCGTCAGGTAAAGCGTCTGGAAAAGGCCGGCATGATGCCCTATATCCGGGCAGTATTTTCCTCCGAGATGATGGGGGCCAATAAGCCTGCCAAAGCGTTCTTTGACGGCTGTTTTGCCGCCATGGAAGGTATTTCACCCGGTGAGTGCGTGATTATCGGCGACAGTTTGTCCGCCGATATTGAGGGCGGCAGAACCTGCGGGTTGAAGACCATCTGGTACAACCATGACAAGCTGCCTGTGCCGGAAAATTGCATGGCTGATTATGTGGTGCACAGTCTGGACGAGATCCGAAATATTCTGTAAAGAAACCCGTTGAAAAAAACCGCCGAAAAAAAGCGGTTTTTTTATTGCAAAGGGGTTGACAAATATATCGTCTGCCGATATAATGAATATATCGGAGGTCGATATAACGGATGCCGATAAATGGAGGTGATTTTCGTGGCATATATCGTATTGACTGAAGCGGTGTATTACATCCTGCTGAGCCTGCTTGCACCCATGCATGGCTACGGTATCATGCAGAATGTGGAAAAGATGTCCAACGGGCGGGTTAAGCTGGCGGCGGGTACGCTGTACGGTGCGCTCAATACGCTGCTGGACAAGGGATGGATTGAGGCGCTGCCCGGTACGGATCCAAGAAAAAAGGAATACTGCATCACAGCTCTTGGACGTGAAGTGCTGCAGGCAGAATACAGACGGCTGTGTGAACTGGTGGAAAACGGAAAAGAAGTAGGGGGAGTAGAATCATGAGAAAAATCGTACGCAAGGTCTTTCCTATCACAAAGGTGGAAGAAGAGGAAAAATGGCTCAACGAGATGGCTGATCAGGGCTGGAAACTGATTCATGTGGGCATTGGCAAGTTTGAGTTTGAAAGCTGCGAAAAGGGCGCATACCACATCCGCTTGGAACTGTTGGAAAAGGGGTTTAACCATCCCGATACGATTAACTACCTTGCTTTTATGGAGGAAACGGGTGCCTGCGTTACTGCACGTTGTTTACATTGGGTGTACTTCGCACGTCCCAAAGAATTGGGCGAGTTCGAACTGTATTCCGACCGTGCTTCCCGGATGAAGTACATGAAACGGCTGATGCGGTTGATGGGTGTCGTAGGGGCTGCCAATCTCTACTTTGGCTTGTATAACACATGGCTGATGTTCTATTTCAACAGCAGCGTCAATGTGATTGGTTTAACTAATCTGTTCATTAGCGGGGTCTGTGCAGCGGGTTTGTGGAGAATGTACCAGACATACAAAAAGCTGCGCGAAGAAGGCGCTGTGATTGAATAAAATAAAAAACCCGGATTTGTCCGGGTTTTTTGTTTTTACAGAATTACCTGGTCCACAATGCCGCCGCCGATGCACTTGTCGCCGTCGTAGAGCACTGCACTTTGTCCAGGGGTGACCGCGCGCTGTTTTTCGTCGAACACAATATTCAGGATATCGCCTGTGCGCATTACAGTGACGCCCTGATCATTCTGGCGGTAGCGGAATTTGCAGGTCAGGTGTACAGGTGTATTTTCCGGTATGGGGTCATTTACGAATGTGGCATCTGTGGCGATGGCGCTGGTGGAATAGAGCAGAGGATGGTCTTCGCCCTGTGCCACGATCAATCGGTTGTTTTTCAAATCCTTATCCACCACGAAGAAGCTGCGTCCGTCGCCCCGGCCGCCGATGCCAAGCCCTCTTCGCTGACCCAGGGTGTAATACATCAGCCCGTCATGGCGGCCCACCTTTTCGCTCTCCGGCGTCACCATATCACCGGGCATGGCGGGAAGATAGGAACCAAGGAATTTCTTGAAGTTGCGTTCGCCGATGAAGCATACGCCGGTGGAATCCTTCTTGGTGCTGACGGGCAGACCGTTTTCCTCGGCAATTTTTCGCACTTCCTGCTTGGTGAGATGACCTACCGGGAAGAGTGCTTTTTTCAGCTGCTGCTCATGGAGCATGTACAGGAAATAGCTCTGGTCCTTATTGGTGTCCGAACCGCGGAGCAGGTGGCCTTCGCCGTCCGTCTGCACAAAGTGGCCGGTGGCCATTTTGTCTGCGCCCAACTGCATGGCAAAGTCCAGAAAAGCACGGAACTTGATCTCCCGGTTGCACAGCACATCCGGGTTGGGAGTGCGGCCTTTCTGATATTCAGACAGGAACAGAGAAAATACCCGGTCCCAATATTCTTTGACAAAGTTGACGGGGTAATAGGGAATGCCGATGATATCGCACACCTGCTGCACATCCCGCCAGTCGGATTCCGAGGTGCACACGCCCTCTTCATCCTTTTCCTCCCAGTTTTTCATGAATACGCCGATCACGTCGTATCCCTGCTGCTTGAGCAGCAGCGCGGCAACGGAGGAATCCACGCCGCCCGACATCCCTACGACAACGCGCGTCATGACAAGGCCGCCTCCTTCAGTTTTGCCCACACGGCCTGCCACACCCGCTCTGCCACTTCGTCGGGGGTGCCGTGGGCGTCCACGGGAATGATGCGGTCAGGATTTTCTGCCGCAAGCTGGTCAAAGCCCTTTTCGGTGCGGGCGAAGAATGCATCGCCCGCTTTTTCAATACGGTCGGGCGTAGAGGATGCATTGCGGCGGCGCAGCGATTCTTCCCGGGGCAGGCGCAGAAGCACCGTCATATCCGGCGCACCGCTTTCAAAGGCGATGCGGTTGATCAGCTTCACCCAGTCCATGGAAAGCTCGCGGCCCATGCCCTGATAGACCAGCGAGGAATCTACAAAGCGGTCGCAGATGACGGTGTGTCCTTCCTTTGTTTTAGGCAGGATCACCTGTTTTACATGCTGCGCACGGGCAGCGGCAAAAAGCAGTGCTTCGGTTTCGGAGCACATGCCGCCGTCTTCCTGGCTGAGCACGATTTTGCGGATATCTTCCGCAATGGGGCAGCCGCCGGGTTCACGGGTGCGGTATACGGGATAGCCGAAGTGAATGAGCTGTTTTTCCAGCAGGTTCATCTGGGTGGTTTTGCCGCAGCCGTCTACGCCTTCAAAAGTGATGAAAAGGCCTTTTTCCTGAGGGCAGCCCAGAAGCGTCATCAGGTCGGAAACCGTTTTGCACACATGGGTGGGTTTGGCGTTCAGCAGGGATTCTTCCGTTCCGTATCCCCACAGTGCAGCGGCAGAATCAATGCCGGTATCGTGGCCGCCCTTCACATCGCCTGCAGTATCGCCCACCATCAGGGCTTTGCAGTTGTCAGGCAGCACGCGGCGGATGAGATCGGCTTTGTTGGCATGCAGTTCGCCTGCCATGGGTCCGGCAATCTGGTCCATGTATTCAGACAGGCCAAAATAGTCCAGCACGGTCTGCGCGGTGGTCTGTGGTTTGCCGGTGGCAACGGCCAGGTACACGCCCTGCTTTTTCAGGTGACGAAGCAGTGCGCGGATACCGGGATAGACGGTGTTTTCCTTCCAGCCGATGGGTACATAGCGTTCCCGGTAAAAGCGGGTGGCTTCCCGGGCGGTATCTTCATCCATGCCGCAATAGTTCATGAAGGATTCTGCCAGAGGCGGGCCGATAAAGCGGCGCAGCGTGGCATCATCCAGCTGCGGGCGGTTCATTTTATCCAGCGTATAGCGCACACAGTTAAAAATGCCTTCGCCGGAATCGGTCAGCGTACCGTCCAGATCAAAAATGACAGCATTGTACATGAAAGGTTTGCTCCTTTATCTGCTCTGTTTGCTCAGCATATGGTAGGCGGTTCTTACACCCAGCTGTGCAATGTCGTGGGTGTTCATGCGGGAAAGAAGCCCGTCGATCAAGCCTGCGCACAGACAGTCGCCTGCACCGGTAAGTGGTGTGCCTTCGGGCAGCGCGATGGCAGGGACCTGACCGGATGTGAAATGATCGGCATAGAACACGCCGTCTTTTCCCATGGAGATAAATACCTGCTGTACGCCGCTATCCAGCAGCACTTTGGCAGCCTTTTCCGGATCTTTTTCGCCGGTCATGGCTTCGGCTTCCATCAGGTTGGGCTTGATGGCGGTGATGGAGGGAAGCAGCGGCAGAAGCTTTTGACACTTGAATGCGCTGACGGCATCCGCAAAGATAGGCATCTTCAGGTTTTGTGCTGCATACAGCAGCGTTTCAGCGGGCGGATTGGCATCCATGACGCACAATTCGCAGCTGCTGAGCATGGGCAGGGTATCCTTGATGGCGTCAGGCGTGAGGCAGTCCACGGCCTGCATGTCATTGAGTGCACAATACATATCGCCTGTGTGATCGTGCAGGCAAAGATAGGTGCAGGTGGGTGCGTTCACTTTCAGCGCACAGGAAAGGTCAATGTTCTCTGCACGGCACAAATTGGCCAGCAGCAGCGCCTGGGAATCGTTGCCTATGGCAGTCAGCATGGTAACGCTGTGGCCCAGTTTGGTCAGCTGTACGCCGATATTGTGGCCCACACCGCCAGCGCACATGGTCACATGGCCGGGGTTGGAATCGTGCAGGCGGAGTTCCTGATGCGGAAAGCCCAGAATGTCCAGATTCAGTCCGCCGATGACACCGATATGCATAGGGAAACCTCCTTGCAAAACACAGGGAATACTGTGGAAAATTCAATATAATTACAGGATCAGCATGCAGTCGCCAAAGGAGAAGAAACGGTATTTTTCCTGTACGGCGGTATTGTATGCATGGATGGCTTCGTCCCGGCCCATGAAAGCGGAAACCAGCATCAGCAGGGTGCTTTCGGGCAGGTGGAAATTGGTCATCATTACATCGGTGGCCTTGAAGGGTACGCCGGGCTTGATGAAGATATTGGTCATGCCGCCGCCTGTGTGGACGATGCCGTTTTCATCCGCCGCTGTTTCCAGCGTGCGCACGGTGGTGGTGCCGGCGCATACGATGCGCCCGCCCCGGGCACGGGCAGCGTTGATACGTGCGGCGGCCTCTTCGGTTACTTCGTAATATTCTTCGTGCATCACGTGGTCGTCCACGTTTTCTTCCTTTACGGGACGGAACGTGCCAAGACCTACGTGAAGCAGCACGGGCACGATGTCCACGCCCTTTTTGCGCAGCGTATCCAGCACTTCCGGTGTGAAATGGAGACCGGCGGTGGGCGCGGCGGCAGAGCCTGCCTGCTTGGCGTATACAGTCTGGTACATTTCGGGATTATCCAGTTTTTCGTGGATATAGGGAGGCAATGGCATTTCGCCCAGTTCGTCCAGCAGCGCCTCAAACACGCCGTCGTAAATAAAGCGAACCACACGTCCGCCTGCCAGCGTGGTTTCGCCGATTTCGGCACGGAGTTTGCCTTCGCCAAAGGACACTGTGACGCCCTTTTTGAGCCGTCTGCCCGGGCGCACCAGCGTTTCCCAATGATCCTTGTCGATGCGGCGCAGCAGCAGAATTTCAACGGGTACGCCTGTTTCTTCCTTGATGCCCAGAAGGCGGGCGGGGATTACGCGGGTCTGATTGACCACCAGCACATCCTTATCGGTAAAAAAGTCGGGGAAGTCCCGGAAAATATGGTGGTTGAGCGTGCCGGCTTTGCGATCAATGACCAGCATGCGGGCGGCATCGCGGGGCTCCATGGGCGTCTGGGCAATCAGTTCTTCGGGCAGATGATAGAAAAAATCGCTGGTTTTCATAAGGTTCCTCGTGTTGTGATGATGAAGACGTTTAACTGAGAAAAACCCGCCCGATAAGGGCGGGCATATGATGCTTTCGGGATTACTTTTCTTCGGCGGGCAGGTCGCTTCCGCAGTGATGGCACTTGGTGGCGGCATCTGCGATGACCTGGCAGCAGAAGGGGCAGGTGCGGGGAGCGGGGGCGGGAGCAGCAGGTTCTTCCTTCTTCTTGAGGGAGTTGACCACCTTCACGAACACAAACACGCTCAGCGCGATGAGGAAGAAATCGATGATGTTCTGCAGGAACATGCCGTAGTTCAGGGTGGCTACGCCGGCTTCGGCAGCAGCGGCAGCGGTTTCAAATTCGCCTTCGCCCAGAGCCACGAACAGCGCATCCACGCTGACGCCGCCGGTGATGAGAGACAGCACGGGCATAGCCACATCGTTGACCAGAGAGGAAACGATCTTGTTAAACGCGGTGGCGATCATGACACCGACTGCCATATCCAGCACATTGCCTTTGAATGCAAACTTTTTGAATTCTGACATAAACTTTTTCATGGTGAAGGACCCCTTTCGTAATGCGTTGAATTTTGCCGTATTGTATTGGAATATATTATAGCACGCATATGAATCCTTCGCAATGACTTTTTCGTGTACTTGACTTGCATTTTTACTGCATGCTTGCTAAAATGAGCGTGTAATACGTGTAAAGGGGGCGGAAATAGTTGCGCAGAATCAGTGTGAAAAAGTTGACGGCACTGGCAATGCTGACGGCGCTGAATATTATCATGGCGGAAGTGACTAAATTCCCCCTGATTCCCAAGGTGCTGGAGCTTTCCTTCGGGTTTGTACCGGTCGCTATGGCAGGCATGCTGTTTGGGCCTGTGACGGCTATGCTGGTCAGCGGCGTGGCGGATGTTCTGGGCGCCGTATTGGCAGGCGTTGAGTTTTTCCCCGGCTATACCTTGTCTGCTGTGCTCAGCGGATTGTTTTACGGTTTGACGCTGCATAAACCCAATGCATCCATCTGGCGCATTGCGCTGGGGCAGCTGCTGGTTTCTCTGATTGTGTATGCGGGCTGCAATACCCTGTGGGCATATATCATGGGCTATGGCAGAAGTATGCAGTATGTGGTCACCCGTTTGACGGTGAACATGGTTTCATATCCCATATATGTGTTTATATTGTATTTGATGCTGCGCTACCGCAGAACCTTTGAACGGGCGGTGAAATGATTGACCGGTCATACACAGGCTATCTATGAAGAACTGAAGAAACTGTATCCGGATGCCAAGCCGGAACTGGATTTTACCAATCCTTACGAAACGCTGGTGGCCACCATCCTGGCAGCACAGTGTACGGATAAACGGGTGAATATGGTCACGCCTGCCGTGTTCCGGGATTTTCCTACGCCCGGCGAAATGGCGAAAACGACAGCGGATGTGCTTTTTCCCTATGTGCGCTCCTGCGGGTTTCATACCAAGGCGGAGAACATTGTAAATGCCTGCAGGCTGATTGTTGAAAAGCATGGGGGAGAAGTGCCTTCCACCATGGAGGAATTGACCGCTCTTCCCGGCGTGGGCAGAAAGACGGCGAATGTGGTGCTGGCCAATGCATTTGGCGTTCCTGCCATGGCGGTGGATACCCATGTGTTCCGTGTGAGCAACCGGCTGGGTCTGGTGAAAGCCGACACGGTGGAAAAAACGGAAAAGCAGCTGATGGAGGCGCTGCCTCCCGAAAAATGGAATGAAATGCACCATTATCTGATTTACCATGGCCGCCGCGTGTGCCACAGCAGAAAACCGGACTGTGAAAACTGTACGCTGAAAAATCTGTGCGATGCCTGGCAATGCGGCGATCCGGAAAGAAAGCCGAAAAAATAAACTTTTACGCGGGACGATAGTTTCCGCGTTTTTTGTTGCGTTCAGGAGGGGAATGGGTGTATAATAACAATAACGAAAATTAGCTAAAAAGGAGAAAAGTAAATGAAGAAATTACTGGCTATGCTTCTGGTGCTCGTACTGGTGCTGGGAACTTGTCTGGCGGAAAATGAACAGGCGGTATATCAACACACATCTGCTGGTTTTTCCTTTACCCTCCCCACCGGTTGGGAACTGGAGTCTGAATCGGCTGACGGTTGTCTTATGACTGCTCATGACGAGCAGGTTATCATTGTGGTGGAACGCACCAATGTCGGCGCGGTTGTCTCCCATGAGGATTTTCTGAGCATCTATGCGCCCATGCTGCTTGCTACTTACGCGCAGGAATACCCCGGCATGGAAACGCTGCAGGAAAGCGAAATTGTGACGGTGGGCGATCAGGAATATATCCGTCAGGTTATTGCCATGGAAATAGAAGGCGTGCCGGTAACCATGGAGATGAACTACCAGACGGAAGGTACGTACATGTACATTCTCGGCTTTACCGTGCAGGAAGCCATCGAGGAAGCAAAGCTTGAATTGGTTGCGGAAGAAACCGAACTTGTGCTGGCATCCTTTGTGACTGCCGGCGGTGCTGCGCAGACTTCTGCTTCCGGCAATCTGTCTGCTGCGGGTGAAACTTCTGCATCGGGCAGTGTGTCTGCTACCGGCGGAACCTCTGCATCGGGCAGTGTGTCTGCTTCCGGGAGCATCTCCGCATCCGGCAGCGTATCTGCTACCGGTGAAAATTCTGCATCCGGCAGCGCATCTGCTGCAGGCAATGTATCTGCATCCGGCAGCGTGTCTCTTACCGGCAATGTGTCTGCTGCGGAAGAAGAAATTGTTGCGGAAGAAGAACCTGCTGCTGAAGAAGAAGGGACTGAAGCTCCCGCTGCCATGAAGGAGAACGCCCCGACCTATACCAACGAACGCGGCGGTTATTCCTTCTCTTATCCTGCGGATATGCTGCTTATGTCTCAGGACAACGTGCAGGATATGCTCGACAACATGACCAGCGAAGGTTATGGCATGGAGGGTATGGACGCTACTGTGCTGCAGCAGAATGCAGAACAGATTCGCCGGACGGACATGACCATGCTCATGTATGCAGGCGGCGTGTTTAACTACAACGTGGTGTACCAGAATGTGGGCATTACACTGAATAACGAACTGGTGCTGTCTGCGCTGTGTCCCAACTTTATCACGCAGTATCAGGCCATTTATCCGGGGCTTGAAATGCTGGATGAAGGCAGCATGTATACTGTCGGCGGCAAGGAATATGTAACGCAGAGCCTGCAGGTGAAAGTAAACGGCATGGATATGACCATCGTAATCCTTTATGCTGTGAACGGCACCTACCTGTACAATGTCACGTTCACTGTTGCAGATATGGCTATGACGGATGAGATGACCGACTATGTGAACGGTGCTGTGGCGCTGTTTGCAGAAAGCTTTGAAGCTTTCGCGCCGACTGCGCAGTAAAATCTGCCTATCAAACAAAAAGCCGTCCCTTATCGGGACGGCTTTTTAGCTGCTTAATCTGTTTCGATCACGCCGGGGTAGTAGGAGATGATCTCGCTGCTCAGATTGAGGGAAGTGGCTTTCACTTCCTGCGGGGCTGCGAAAGGCTTTCCTTCCACCTGGAACTGAATGTCCTTCACGTCCGGGAACTGCCGGAGGGTGTAAAGGACGGCATTCAATGCCAGCTGTGCTGTATCCTGTTCCATGACGGCGGCAAATTCTTTGGTAAAATCAACAGTCACAACGCCGTCTTTTTGGGTCACGCTTTTGACGCCCAGGGTATCGGGCAGTGCAGCGTCCAGACCGCTGTCGGGTTTGGGTCCCTTGATCAGTTCCAGAATAGCAGTGGTTTCATCGGCAGGAGAATAGACGGTGCGGGTGACGGGCACCAGCATACGTCCGGAAGAGGAGGGGAAGTACAATTGCACTGTGCCGGCGCCGGCTGTGGGGACGGTGTCCGTGCTTTCGAAGTTGACGGAGCCGCCTTTGAATACCCCGCTTACATCCGAACCGAAGGTGAGTTTGGAACGCTTCTGCCCGTCAAAGAGAAAATCCACTTCCTCCACCGTATCAAAGCGGCACAGCGTTTCCACCACCGATTGAATCATGAGGCTTTCTTCTTCCGCGCTCTGACAGGAAAGGGCTTCCTTGCTCAAATCCACCCGCGCTTTTTGATCTGCAATATCCAGTTCGATATTCGTGCCTTCAGGCAGGGTGGTTTTCAGCCCCAGCCGGGCTGCGTACAGATCGTTTTCGGAGGAGGCTACCATCTTGCTCAGCGTGGCTTTGGCAATGCCTTCTTCCTCGGGGATTTCACAGGTGACGGGCACCAGATAGCCTTCTCCGTCCTGATAAAACACCACCGTTTCACGGGTGGGTACACTGGGGTTCTCCTGCACGTTGATAACGGGCAAATTGGTTTTCAGGTCGTCTTCATACCGGGCAGATGCAGGCGCTTCGCCCTTCAGGGCCAAAGCGACCACCATGGCGCTGGCGCACAGGATCAGCGCCCGTTCCGCATCCTCCATCCGGATTTTTTTCAGCCATTTCAACATCATGTTTCCGCTCCTTTTTCTCCGTGTTCCATGCGAAATACCCTATGCATTTTCGTGTGAGAACATGACCGAAAAAGAAGACGAAAGATGGTGTTTTTTTCTGCCAATTATATTGAAGAAATGCTTCCAAAATGGCAAAAAATGTGCTATAATAAATAAGATGGTGAAGTGTTGTGCTTCGCCGGTTTCAACCGCTTTTCTGGAGGAAAATATGGCTCAGGAAATGGACCTCAAAAATACCCATACTTCGTCTCAATATGACGAAAATCAGATTCAGGTGCTGGAGGGTCTGGAGGCTGTACGCAAGCGTCCGGGCATGTACATCGGCTCTACCGATGTGCGCGGTCTGCACCATTGTGTGTATGAAATTGTAGATAACGCCGTGGATGAAGCGCTGGCCGGTTACTGTACGGATGTGGTGGTCACGCTGCATCAAGACGGCTCTGTTTCTGTGCGCGATAATGGCCGCGGTTTCCCCGTGGGCATCCACCCCAAGATGGGCCGTCCCGCCGTGGAAGTGTGCCTGACGGTTTTGCATGCCGGCGGCAAATTCGGCGGCGAAGGCTATAAGGTGTCCGGCGGTCTGCACGGCGTGGGCGCCAGCGTTGTGAACGCCCTTTCCAGTCATCTGCGCGTGGAAGTGCATCAGGGCGGCAAGATTTACGAACAGGAATATAACCGCGGCAAGATCTGCTACGATCTGCGCGTCATCGGCGAAACGGCTGTGACGGGTACCACCATGCAGTTCTGGCCTGATATCCGTTCGGAAGAAAACCCCGACGGCGTGTTTGATGCCGGCATCGTGTTTAGCTTTGACACGCTGAAAAACCGTCTGCGTGAAATGGCCTTCCTCAACAAGGGCATCAAGATTATCCTTCGGGATGAACGCGGCGAGGAACTGGTAGAGCGCGTGTTCCACTACGAAGGCGGTCTGCGCGAATTTGTGAAGTACCTGAACCGCAACAAGGAAGTGCTGTTTGAAGAGCCTGTGTACATGGAAGGCGAAAAGGACGGCATTATGGTGGAAGTTGCCCTTCAGTACAACGACACCTATGTGGAAAACATTTACGCTTTTGCCAACAACATTCTGACCCCCGAAGGCGGTACCCATCTGATGGGCTTCAACTCCGCCCTGACCCGTGTGATCAACAACTACGGCCGCAAGTACAAGATCCTCAAGGACGCCGACAGCAACCTCAAGGGCGAAGATACCCGTGAAAGTCTGTCTGCCGTCATTTCTGTCAAGATGCACGAACCTCAGTTTGAAGGCCAGACCAAATCCAAACTGGGCAACAGCGAAGTGCGCGGCGTGGTGGATGCTTTGGTCAGCGAAAAACTGGAACAGTATCTGGAAGAAACGCCTCAGGTGGCCCGCGCCATTCTGGACCGGTGCCTTGGCGCTGCCCGTGCCCGTGAAGCCGCCCGCAAGGCGAGAGATCTGACCCGCCGCAAGACGGTGCTGGAAAGCGCTGCGCTGCCCGGCAAACTGGCTGACTGCTCCGAACGCGATCCTTCCAAGTGCGAAATTTTCATCGTTGAAGGCGACAGCGCCGGCGGCAGCGCAAAGAGCGGCCGCGACCGCCATTATCAGGCTATTTTGCCCCTGCGCGGTAAAATTCTGAACGTGGAAAAGACCCGCCTTGACAAGGTGCTCATGAACGCCGAAATCAAGAACATGATCACGGCTTTCGGCTGCGGCATCGGCAATGAATTCAATCTGGAAAAGCTGCGTTACCACCGCATTGTGTGCATGACGGACGCCGACGTGGACGGCGCCCACATCCGCATTCTGCTGCTGACCTTCTTCTACCGCTACATGCCGGAACTCATCAAGCAGGGCTATGTGTACAGCGCCATGCCGCCCCTGTACAAAGTCACCAGGGGCAAGCAGGAGTACTACGTCTACAACGATGACGAACTGCAGCTTTTGCTGGATAAGCTGGGCCGCGACAACAAGCCCGAAATTCAGCGCTACAAAGGTCTGGGTGAAATGAGCAGCGAACAGCTCTGGAGCACCACCATGAATCCCGAGACCCGTACCATGAAGCGCTTTGAACTGGCGGACGCCATTGCCGCGGATGAAATTTTCACCCTGCTGATGGGCGATAAGGTGGAACCCCGCCGCGAATTCATTGAACAGAACGCCAAGACCGTGTCCGAACTGGATCTGGACCTGTAAGGCTGTTTTCAGGGAAATTAAGGAGTTTAGATTATGAGTGAAATCCGCGATCGTTTGCTGCCGGCAGACCTTGAAGCGGAGATGAAGCAATCCTTCATCGCCTATTCCATGGCGGTTATTATCAACCGCGCGCTGCCGGACGTCCGTGACGGCCTCAAGCCCGTACACCGCCGCATTCTGTACGATATGAACGAACTGGGCATGACGCCCGATAAGCCCTACCGCAAGAGCGCCCGTCTGGTGGGCGACGTGCTGGGTAAATTCCACCCCCACGGCGACTCCAGCGTGTATGACGCCATGGTGCGTCTGGCGCAGGATTTCTCCATCCGCTATACGCTGGTGGACGGTCAGGGCAACTTTGGCTCTGTGGACGGCGACGGCGCTGCCGCCATGCGTTATACCGAAGCCCGCATGAGCAAGATTGCCACCTACATGATGCAGGATATCGACAAAGATACCGTGGACTTTATGCCCAACTTTGACGAGACCCTCATGCAGCCCAAGGTCCTGCCCAGCCGTATTCCCAATCTGCTGGTCAACGGCTCCAACGGCATCGCCGTGGGTATGGCCACCAACATTCCGCCCCATAACCTCACAGAAGTCATCGACGGCTGCATCTGCCTGATTGACAACCCTGATGCGTCTTTGGACGACATCATGGAGCATATCAAGGGCCCCGATTTCCCCACCGGCGGCGTGATTCTGGGCCGCAGCGGCATCCGCGAAGCCTATTACACCGGCCGCGGCCGCATCATTCTGCGCAGCAAGAGCGAAATTGAACAGATGCCCAACGGCCGTGACCGCATCGTGGTCACCGAGATTCCCTATCTGGTCAACAAGGCCCGTCTGGTGGAAAAGATCGCCGAACTGGTGCATGACAAGCGTCTGGACGGCATCAGCGATATCCGCGATGAATCCGACCGCAACGGTATGCGCATCGTCATCGAACTCAAGCGCGACGTGCAGCCTCAGGTGGTCCTCAATTACCTGTACAAGCATACCCAACTGCAGGATACCTTCGGCGTCATTATGCTGGCGCTGGTGGACGGTCAGCCCAAAGTGCTTTCCCTGCGTGAAATGCTGTATCACTACATCCAGCATCAGAAGGATGTAGTTACCCGCCGCACCCGTTATGATCTGGATAAGTCTCTGGCCCGCGCTCACATTTTGGAAGGCCTCATCAAGGCGCTGGACCATATTGACGAAATTGTGCAGATCATCAAGGCCAGCAAAGACAGCGCTACTGCCCGTCTGCAGTTGATGGAACGCTTCCAGTTCTCCGAAAAGCAGGCCCAGGCCATTCTGGATATGCGCCTTGCCCGCCTGACCGGTCTTGAACGGGATAAGCTGATGGCGGAATATGATGAACTGCAGAAAGCCATTGCCTATTACCAGAGCCTGCTGGCAGATGAAAAGCTGCTGATGGGCGTGGTCAAGGATGAAATGACCGAAGTGAAAAACAAGTTTGGCGATGACCGCCGCACCGAGCTTTCCCTCATTGAAGGTGAAATCGATGTGGAAGATCTAATCGCCGTGGACGACATGGTGGTGTCTCTCACCAACATGGGCTATGTGAAGCGCCTGCCCAAGTCCACCTACCGCGCACAGAACCGCGGCGGCAAGGGCATTACGGGCATGACCACCCGCGAAGAAGACTTCGCCCGTCAGATCCGCATTGCTTCCACCCATGACGAAATCATGTTCTTCACCAACCGGGGCCGCGTGTACAACATCAAGTGCTTCCAGATCCCCGAAGCGGGCCGCACCGCCAAGGGTACGGCGCTGGTGAACCTGCTGCCCCTCACCGGCGGCGAAAAGGTGACCACCATGATCCCCATGCCCAAGAATGTGGAAGGCAAGTTCCTCATGATGGCTACCCGCGATGGTCTCATCAAGAAGACGGCTGTGGAAGAATTTGCAAATCTGCGCAAGGCCGGCCTCATTGCCATTGTGCTGCGTGAAGAGGACGAACTGGTGGGCGTGGAACTGACCAGCGGTCAGGATGATTTGATCATGGGTACCCGCCGCGGCCGCGCCATTCGCTTCAGCGAAGAACACGTGCGTGCCATGGGCCGTGTCAGCCAGGGCGTGCGCTCCATCAAGCTGGAAGAAGGCGACTACGTCATCGACATGGCTGCCATCGAAGAAGGCGGCACCGTGCTGTGCATTTCCGAAAACGGCTACGGCAAGCGTACCGATCCCGATCAGTACCGCGAACAGGGCCGCGGCGGCAAGGGCGTAACGGCCATGGCACTCAGCGAAAAGACGGGGTACATGGCAGCCCAGCTCATCGTGCAGCCCGGCGAAGATATTCTGCTGATCACCGGTGACGGCACCATCATCCGTACGCCTGCGGATGATATCCGTGTGGCAGGCCGCAACACGCAGGGCGTGCGTCTGATGCGCCTGAGCGAAGGCAGCCACATTGTGGCTGTGGCCCGTGCGGAAGCCGAAGAAACGGAAGATGCGGCCAATCCCGCGGAAGAAAATGTGCAGGCTGCAGAAGCACCTGTGCAGGATGCATCCGAAACGAATAACGAAGAAGTTTAATGAGCTAAACGCCTGGGGCGGGGCATACTGAAAGCAGTTCCCCGCCCTTTGGCTATGGTGCAGGAACGATTCCAAAGGAGCATTCCAAATTCAATGACAGATAAGAACACTGTAAAAAATACCGGAAAAACGCTGGTGGGCGGCGTCAGTATTCTGGGCGCTGCGGGGTTGATTTGCAAAGTGGTGGGGGTGCTTTACCGCATCCCTCTGGCGGCGCTGATCGGGCCCATGGGTATGGCTGTGTATCACAAGGTTTTTCCGGCCTATAATCTGCTTTTGACCATTTCCTCCGCAGGCATTCCGGTGGCGATTTCCCGTATGGTCAGCCATTACGTGACCCGCAATGAACAGCCTAACGCCCGGAAGATCTTCCGCATGGCGTTGTGGATGCTGACGGTGCTGGGTTTGATCACAACCGTGCTGTTGATGGCGCTTGCGCCGGTGATTTCCGGCATTCAGGGAACGCCTATGGCATCGGCAGGCTATCTGTGCATCGCGCCCAGTTTGTTCTTCGTATGCGTTATGAGCGCTTACCGCGGCTATCTGCAGGGCAGACGGCATATGATGCCCACAGCCATCAGCCAGTTGATTGAGCAGGTAGGCAAGGTGGCCATTGCATTGCCGCTGGCAGCTTTTGGCAGCTATTGGGGCGTGCATATGGGCGCTGCAGGTGCATTGCTGGGTTCTACCATCGGAGAAGGCGCTGCGCTGGTTTATATGATGGCGCAGAAGAAAAAGCATGATCCCGAGATTCAGAACGTACAGCGGGAAAATATGGAGCTTTTGCAGGGCAAAACGGTGGCGCGCCGTCTGGTAACGGTGGCCATTCCCATTACTTTGGGCGCCTGTATTGTGCCCCTTGCCGGGTTTGTGGACAGCATTATGCTGACCAATCTGATGGTAAATGCAGGCATGGCGCAGGATGCGGCGGATATTCTTTACGGCACCTATGCCGGCCCTGTGCTGACGCTCATCAATGTGCCTACGGCCCTTGCCATGGCCATGAGCACCAATCTGGTGCCTTCCATTGCCTCGGGTCTTGCCCGCGGCGATATGGACGCAGTCAAAAAGGAATCGGATACCGGGCTTCGTATGGCGGCAGTCATCGGCTTCCCCTGTTCGGTGGGCATGAGTTTGCTGGCAGAACCGATTCTGCATATCTGCTACCGGGGCAGCTACGAAGTGTCGCAGCTGGCTGTAGGTGCAGAACTGCTCCGGATCAGCAGTCTTACCATTGTGCTCTTTACCGTGGTGCAATCAACCAGCGGCATTCTGCAGGGCATGGGTAGGCAGAAAATTCCCATGTACACGCTGTTTTTGGGCGTGTTGATGAAGATCGCGCTGAATTACACCCTGGTCCGCATACCGGGTATGAACATTCATGGTGCGCCCTGGGCGTCGCTTTTGTGCTATACCGTCAGCATGGTGCCTAATTTGTATTACGTGTGCAAGTATGCCGGTTATCGGTTTGACTGGAAAGGCATCGTGCTGCGTCCCGGTTTGTGCACTGCAGGTATGGGACTGATTGTTTGGGTGCTGTGGCATTTCCTGTTTGGTGCAGCTGCGGCTCTGAACCGCTGGATGCTGATGCTGGGTGTGGCACTTTGCGTTCTGGCGGGTATTCTGGTATACGGTGTGCTGATTCTCAGAACGGGCACGATTCGTAAGGAAGATTTGCCTGCGCGGGTGAGGAGGTTTGTGAAATGAAATCGATAACCGTTGTTTCTCTGGGCCCCGGCAGTCGTGAATATCTGACGCTGGGCGCTTTGGAAACCATGGAAAAGGCGGAAAAGCTGGTGCTGCGCACTGCCCGGTGCGATGCAGCGGAATATCTGGCCGAAAAAGGGATTCCGTTTGAAACGCTGGACGCCTTATATGAAGATTGCGAAGATTTTGACGAATTGACGGGCATGATCCCGGAAAAACTGATGGCCATGGCGGCAGAAGAAAACCTGTGCTATGCCGTTTTTGACGCTGCTGCGGATGAAACCGTGCGCGAACTGTGCGAGCATGTGCAGTGCCGCGTGATCCCCGGCGTTTCTCTGGCGTCCCCCTTCCTCAGCGCGGCGCCTCAGGAAAAGGTAGAAATTCAGACGGCCAGCAGCCTGCAGGTGACGGGTACTCAGAATCCGCTGCTGATTCTGGAATGCGATTCCAAAATGCTGATGGGCGAATGTAAACTGCAGCTGCTCAAGTGGTACGATGCCGAGCAGCCTGTGTTGTACTTCCCTCCCTGTGAAAAAGGTGAGCGGACCTTTGAAACCATTACGCTGGAAGAGATGGACCGCCAGAAGAAGTATGACCATACCGTTGCCTTCCTGCTGCCTTCTGTGGGACTGACTTTCCGAAAGAAATTCGATTTTTATGATCTGGTGCGGGTAATGGAGATCCTGCGCGGCGAAAACGGCTGCCCCTGGGATAAGGAGCAGACCCATCAGAGCCTCCGTGCTGATCTCATCGAGGAAGCCTATGAAACGGCAGCCGCCATTGATGACGAAGACTGGCTGCATGTGGCGGACGAACTGGGCGACGTACTTTTGCAGGTGGTGTTCCATGCCCATATCGGCGATCAGACGGGCACCATGGAACTGGGCGAGATCACGACCAACATCTGCCGCAAGATGATCGAGCGCCACCGCCATATCTTTGGCACCGATGTGTGCGAGGATGCCGAAGCGGTGGTTGCCAATTGGGAAAAGATCAAGAAGGAGCAGCGCGGCTTTACGACCCAGAGCCAGGTGCTGAACGACGTGTCCCGTGGTCTGCCGCCTCTCATGCGCGCCGAAAAGGTGCAGAAGAAGGCCCGTCAGGTGGGCTTTGACTGGGATGATCCCCGGGATGCGCTGAAGAAGGTGGAGGAAGAAGCTCGGGAAGTTCGTCAGGCGCTGGAGGAAGGAAACCGAGACCATCTGGAGGAAGAGGTGGGGGATCTTTTCTTCTCCTGCGTCAATGCAGCCAGGCTTTCCGGCGTAGGCAGTGAAATGGCGCTGATGCGTGCTACCGAAAAGTTCGTCCGTCGCTTTGAACGCATGGAAAATGCGGTTTTGAGGGATGGAAAAGCGCTTAAAGACTTGACAATTTCTGAAATGGATGTATACTGGGATAGTATCAAGCACGACTCCGAATAAGCCGGAGCAAACATGAATTTTCGAAATAAATGGAGGAATCATCATGAATAAGACCGAACTCGTCGCCGCCCTGGCCGCGAAGACCGAACTGAGCAAGAAGGACGCCGAAAAGGCTCTGAACGCTGTTGTTGAAACTATCACCGAAGCTCTGAAGGCCGGTGACAAGGTTGCCCTGGTTGGCTTTGGCACCTTCGAAGCCAAGGAACGTCCCGCCCGCGTGGCCCGCAATCCCCGCACCGGCGAAGAAATCAAGGTGGAAGCCAGCAAGACCCCCGCTTTCAAGGCCGGCAAGGCTCTGAAGGATGCCGTCAACGGCTAATTTGTTTTCATCAGCGCCCGCTTGACGGGCGCTTTTTCTGTATACGGATGTTTGTATAGCATATTTGATGTATTTGGAGGTTTTGTTTATGCGTCTGGATAAGTTTTTGAAGGTAAGCCGTATCATCAAGCGCCGCACGGTGGCCAAGGAAGCCTGCGACGGCGGCCGCGTCACCATTTCCGGCAAAGTGGCCAAGGCCGGCGCCGAGGTGAAGGAAGGCGATGTGCTGGAAATCCGCTTTGGCAACCGGGTGGGCCGTTACCAGATCACCGACGTGCGTGAGGTGGTACGCAAGGAAGAAGCCGCGCTCATGTACAAGGTGCTGGAAGAAGATCCTGAGGTACTGAAAGAACGCAACTGATGTCAAAAAAAGGAGAAAAACGATGAAGAAACTGGTGTTTATTGGTTTGGCGTTGCTGATGCTGCTGTCTGCGGCTGCGGCAGAGGATGTCTGGCAGGTGGATCTTACCAGCCACTGGCAGGAAGGCAATGCCCCCGAAGCCCATGAAATGGATGAATATAACCACTGCACCGTGTGCGGCGCCGATGTCTACGGGGACGGAGAAGTGATTTATGTAACCACGTACAATGAATACGGAGATACGCAGCTGAGCCGCACCTATCTTGCCGACGGAACGTGGGTGTTTGATATGTACGTCGAGCGCGAATATGAAATTGACCACAGCTGGCTTTCTGAAAAGGTCTATATCGACGGCGTGCTCAAATACGCGTTCAGCTACGACAGGGAAACCTGGGAAGGGATGGATAGCTCTCCCCTTTTCCCCAAGGAATTCATTGAGTATTTTGAAGACGGCAGCTACATCGTGCAGACGATGAATGTAGAAGCCGACGTGCTGGCGGAAAGCAAGTACCTTGCCGACGGCACCCAGGTCTATCACTACACCTGCAAAACGATCCGCAATGCCATTGGGCTGGTGGGCGTCCGTGAATATTATGACGGCAACGAACTGATGGCGGAATGGCGCTTTGAATACGACGACAACGGCAACTATCTGGCCGAGCGCCGCTATGAAAAGGATCGTCTTGCCATTGAAAAGCTGTATACCGTGGGCGATGACAGCGGCAACTACTACAATTACCTGTCCGAGGTGCTGGTCTATCATGAGGACGGCACGGCGGATATTACCCTGTATGACAAACTGGGCCACGAAATCACGCAGTAAAAACAGCTTCCAAGCAAACAAAAAGCATCCGGAAAAAACCGGATGCTTTTTTTGATGCCCCAAGGGGCAGGCGTTCGTTACATGGCAGCGGCGATCTGGGCAGCCAGGCGCACGTTATTCAGCACCAGCTGGATGTTGCTGGCCAGGCTGTCGCCGCCGGTCAGTTCGCACACGCGGGCCAGCAGGAAGGGCGTGGTTTCCTTGCCCTTGATGCCCTGCTCGTCGGCTTCCTTCAGGGCGCGTTCAATAGCAGAATCGATCACGTCCTTGGGCATGGCGAATTCTTCGGGAATGGGGTTGGTGATCAGCATGCCGCCGGGATAGCCCATTTCGCGCTGAGCGCTGATGGCAGCTGCGAATTCTTCGGGGGTGTCGAGGCGGTAGTCTACGGCAAAACCGCTGTGGGGAGTGTAGAAGGCGGGCAGCTCCTTGGTCTTGTAGCCCAGCACGGGCACGCCCTTGGTTTCCAGATATTCCAGCGTCAGGCCCAGATCCAGAATGGATTTGGCGCCTGCGCAAACCACGGCTACAGGGGTCTGCGCCATTTCTTCCAGATCGGCGGAGATATCCATGGTGGTTTCAGCGCCGCGATGCACGCCGCCAATGCCGCCGGTGGCGAATACCTTGATGCCCGCCATGGCGGCGATGATCATGGTGGCGGCAACGGTGGTGGCGCCGTCCGCCTTTTTGGCGATCAGCATGGGCAGATCGCGGCGGGAAGCCTTGGTCACCTTGGTGCCTTCACGGCCCAGATAATCGATTTCTTCTTCGGTAAGACCGGCGCAGAGCTTGCCGCCAATGACGGCGATGGTGGCGGGTTCGGCGCCGTTTTTGCGGGCCATTTCTTCACAGCGCAGGGCCGTTTCCACATTCTGGGGGTAGGGCATGCCGTGGCTGATGATGGTGCTTTCCAATGCAATAACAGGTTTGCCGGCTTCCAATGCGGCTTTGACCTTGGGGGAAATCTTCAGGATGTTTTCGTACATGATACTTCAATTCCTTTCTGTAAACAGGTTTTCGGCAAGCAGTTGCTGTTTGCGCAGAATCATTTCATCCACACGCTCGATATATTGTTCAATGTTGCTTACATTGGGCGCCCGTCGAATCAGGCCGCTTTCTGTATTGACACGCTTGGAAATGGCGCCTGCGCCCATGGCCAGCACATTGGCGGTTTCTTCCATCATGCCGATGTTGTACAGGCTTTCGCAGCCGGGCAGGGCATAGCCCACGTTTTCCAGATTGCCGGCCATGTATTTCTGGCGGTACAGGTAGTAGGGCTGCATGCCTTTTTTTCGGGCTTCTTCGCGGCCCATGCGCACCATGTCTGCAACCATGTCGCCGCCCGGCAGCACATGTTCCCACAAATGCAGCAGGCTGCTGCGCTTGATGCACAGTGTATGCACAGTCATGCTTTCGGGAGAAAGGGCGCTCAGCCAGCCCAGCGTTTGTCTGAACATGTCCGGATTTTCGCCAGGCAGACCGGCGATCAGGTCCATATTGATGTCCTTGAACCCTACTTTACGGGCCAGCGCGTAAGCTTCTTCCGTCTGCTTGCAGGTGTGTTTGCGGCCGATGCGCTCCAGCGTTTCGTCGTGCATGGTTTGGGGATTGACGGAAATGCGGTGGGTACCGGCGTTAAAAATCACGCGCAGTTTGTCTTCGTCAATAGTATCGGGACGGCCTGCTTCCACGGTGATCTCCCGGCATTGGCGCAGCAATGGCTGTGCAGCGGATAAAACTTCTTCCAGCAGCGGCGCAGACAGAGAGGTGGGGGTGCCGCCGCCCATATAGAAGGCGCGGGGTTTCAGGTTGTAGCGGGCTACCATATCAATGGTTGCGTGAATTTCTTTATTCAATGCTTCCGCATAGGGGGAAAGCATTTTTCCGTTGCCTACTTCACCGCTGAGGAAAGAGCAGTAGGCACACCGACTTACGCAGAAGGGGATACCGATGTACAGGTCGATTTCTCCGTCCTTCTGGTCGGGCAGTGTTTGCTGGGTGCGCACCACGTCGCACAGCAGGTCTGCCTTTTCGCTTTGGGTATCAAAGGAACGCATCAGGTTTTCTCGGGCTTTTTCCAATGTATGGCCTTTTTGAAGGTCCATATACAAAAGCCGGGTGGGGCGGATGCCCGTCAGCGAGCCCCAGGGCGGATGGAAGGCGGTGGCCTTCTTCATCACTTCATAGGCGCAGTTTTTAAGCTGCCGTTTATGCATGCGCTTATCCAGCAGAGGGTCTGCAAGGATTTCTTCCTCGCGGGTGGCGCTGCCTGCATATTGACCGGTAATAGTCACATGGCAAATGCGTGTATTGCCCTGTGTTTCTTCGGTATGGTGCAACGTGATATCGCCGCCCTCTTCCTGCGACAGTGTTTCCGCACTGCCGATAAAGATGCGTACCGCATCCATCAAATCGTTTTCAAACTGCGGCGTGCAGGTAAATACAGAAACTTTCATAGCATGCCTCTTTCATGGGAAAGGGTGGTACTTTCGCCGTGACCGGGATATACAATGGCATCTTCCGGGCAAGTAAGGAGCATTTGCAGCGATGTAAAGAGCTGATTGGCATCCCCGCCTGGAAGGTCAAACCGCCCATAACCCTGTTTGAACAGGGTGTCGCCGGTAAAATAATACTTTCCGGAGCTGTCCTCCATCCTGTATACACAGGAACCGGGCGTGTGTCCCGGGGTGTGCAGCACGTGTACGGGCAGGTTATCAAATCCGGCAAAGCGCAGCTCCTCCCCGTTTTTTACGGGATGGGTGGCTGCAGGGCGAATCTCGTAGGGAATGTAGTCAAAGCCGCCGCTGCCCAGATGTTTGTCTGTCAGAAAACAGGCATCTTTTTCATGGATCACAATGGGGGCATCTGCCAGATGGCTCAGCGCGCCGGTGTGGTCAAAGTGCCCGTGAGTCAGCAAAACAGCACTGACTTTTCTTTCGCCGATGTGGGAAAGGAGTTTTGCGGGTTCGTCTGCGGGGTCAATGACCAGCACATAGGGGCTGTTTTCTTCCGGGGAAACGATATAGCAGTTGGTGTGCAGCGGCCCCAGAATCAGGTGTTCAATATGCATGGCGTTCAAATCCTCAGAAGGTTTTGCGGGAATCCAGCAGCAATGTGACCGGGCCGTCGTTGATAAGGTGCACCTGCATATGGGTGCGGAACACGCCGGTTTCCACTTTGACACCCAGCTTGCGCATTTCTGCACAGGTCAGTTCGTAAAGTTCATCTGCGCGGGCGGGGGATTCTGCCTTGGTGAATCCCGGGCGGTTCTGGCCCCGGGTATCGCCAAGCAGGGTAAACTGGCTTACGCACAGTACGTCGCCCTGTACGTCCTTGACGGACAGGTTCATTTTTTCGTTCTCATCTTCAAAAATGCGGAGTTTGACGATCTTGCCTGCCATATACACGGCGTCCTTTTCAGTGTCGCCTGCTTCTACGCCCAACAATACCATCAGTCCCTGTTGAATCTGACCGGCCATTTCGCCGTTTGAGGTTACATGGGCGTTGGTTACCCGCTGTACGACTGCACGCATTGCTTCAGGCTCCTTTACATGTTTTCGTCCAGCCGGCGCAGTTTTTCTTCCTGTTCGTTCAGCGCCAGCGCGTCGATGATCTCGTTGAGTTCGCCGTCCATCACGGCGTCGATTTTATACAGTGTCAGGTTGACGCGGTGGTCGGTCACCCGGCCCTGCGGGAAATTATAGGTGCGGATACGCTCATTGCGTTCGCCTGTACCCACCTGAGCGCGGCGGTTTTCTGCATAGGCGGCTTCTTTTTCCCGGCGGTACAGATCGTACAGGCGGGATTTAAGGACTTTGAAAGCTTTTTCCTTATTCTTGAGCTGGCTTTTTTCGTCCTGACAGGTGACCACCAGACCGGTGGGCATGTGGGTCAGACGTACGGCAGAGTCCGTTCGGTTGATATACTGACCGCCGTGACCGGAAGCGCGGTAGGTGTCGATGCGCACGTCGGCGGGGTCAATGTTTACTTCCACGTCCTCGGCTTCGGGCAGTACAGCCACCGTGGCGGTGGAGGTGTGAATGCGGCCGCCGGCTTCGGTAACCGGCACACGCTGGATACGGTGCACACCGCTTTCGAACTTCAGACGGGAAAAGGCGTCGTTCCCGGACAGGGTGAACACAGCTTCCTTTACGCCGCCTAATTCGGTATCCGTCAAGGACACGCTTTCAAAACGCATTTTATTGCGTTCGGCATAGCGCTGGTACATGCGCACAAGCAAACCTGCAAACAGAGCCGCTTCATCGCCGCCTGCGCCGGGACGCACTTCGATGACTACGTTGCGGTCATCGTCCGGATCACGGGGAATGAGCAGCAGCTTCAATTGATGCTGCATCTCTTCCTTGAGGGGCAGCAGTTCCTTCAGTTCTTCTTCCGCCATATCCCCAAGGTCGGGATCGCCGCGCATATCTTTGGCCTGCTGAATGCTTGCTTCCAGCTGCTGATAGCGCTTCCATGCGTCCACTTTGGGAGAAAGTTCGTTCAATTCCTTCTGAATGCGACGGAACAGCTGAATGTCTGTGACCACATCGTTCTGCTCGGATGCGGTGAGCAGTTCTTCATACCGTGCCTGCAGGGCGTAAAACTGGTTTTCGATCATCATTTTTTCCGCCTTCCCCGCACCACGCGGTCACGCCCGCTCAGGTCCTGAAAGCATGCGATCATTTCAAAATCCTCTGCCATCAGCGCCATCACGTCAGGCGCCTGTGTATCGCCTATTTCAAGGCACAGCCAGCCGTTTTCCGAAAGGTGCTGCGGCGCTTCCTGCACAATGCGCCGGTAAAAATCCAAACCGTCTTCGCCTCCGTACAGCGCCATTTCGGGCTCTTTTTTCACTTCCGGCTGAAGAAGCGGCATATCTTTCCCGGAAATATAAGGCGGGTTGGATACAATCACATCAAAGGCGAGTCCAGCAAGGGGCTCAAACAGGTCCCCCTGGTAAAACGTGACATGCACGTGATTGCTTGCGGCATTTTCCTGAGCGATCATCAGCGCGTCCGTGCTTAAATCGGAGGCAGAAACGCGGGCGTCCTTCCGGGTATGGGCAATGGCGGTGGCCAGCGCGCCGGAGCCGGTGCAAAGGTCCAGCACCCGACCGTTTTCGGGCAGCACTTCCAGCGCTTTTTCACACAGCGTTTCGGTATCGGCGCGGGGGATGAGCACATGGGGCGTTACGCGGAAGGTGAGCCCGAAAAAGTCCTCTGTGCCCAACAGGTACTGCAGCGGTTCATGATTTGCGCGGCGGGTGAGCAGACTGCGGTAGTGCTTTTCCGCTTCTTCGCTCACTTCATCCATGGGGGACAAAAGCAAGTTGAGCCGGGGCACATGGAGTGCCTCGGCTAAGAGATATTCGCTGTCCAGTTTGGGGGAAAGCATCTGCTTTTGTGCAAGCAGCATTTCGCCTTCCCTGATCAATGCGCGGATGGTCATGCCTGTTCCACGCCGGTGAGCGCGTCTACCTGTTCTTTGGTCAAACGTACCCAGCCTTCCTCGGTCACTTCGCCTTCGGGCAGGCCGTCAAGGGCCGTCTTCATGGATACGATGGCAACTTGCAGCATTTCATCAGTGGGGTTATGGGTGGTCAGCTTCTGCATCATCAGGCCGGGCCAGCGCATCATGCGCACGAAGGGACCGTCGTGATGAGCCAACGTTTTCAGCACTTCGTAGCTGATACCCGCAATGACAGGCAGCAGCACAAGACGGGTAAGGATGCGGATGAAATAGTTGCCGCCCAGGTCAAAACCCGTAAGCATCAATACCAGTACGTCAATCACAGAATAGAATACGATGGAAAGGACAAAAGTGATCAAAAGGAAGCTGGTGCCGCAGCGGGGATGCAGCGTGGTAAAATTCCTGGCATTTGCAGGAGTCAAAGGCAGATCGTTTTCGTGGCAGTACACGGTTTTATGTTCTGCGCCGTGATACTGGAAGGTGCGGTACATATCAGGAATACGGCCGGCCAGTGCGATATAGGCAATGAGGATGGCAATACGCACCACGCCGGAAGCCAGATTCTTCAAAAGCAGCATGCCGCCGGTGGCTGCAGCGGGGAACAGTTTGATGATCAGGTTGGGAAGCAGCACAAACATGCCCATGGACAAAAAGACAGCCAGAATGGCAGCAACGGCCATGACCACCTTGTCCACGGATTTACCCAGTTTTTCGGCCAGCCATTTTTCAAACTTGGAGGGTTCCTCGGCTTCTACACCCAGCATTTCGGTGGCTTCAGTCAGCGTTTTCATGCCCATGGACAACATTTGAACCATGTTCACAGAACCGCGGATAAAGGGCAGCGCCATCCATTTATGCTCTTTGGCAGGGGATTCATATTTTTCGCGCTTGACGATTACATCGCCGTTTTCGCGGCGGACGGCAACGGCGATATGTTCGGGCGCCTTCATCATCACGCCTTCCAATACGGCCTGACCGCCAATATCAACCTTGGGACAGGAAGGATTGCTCATACTTAAAAACTCCTTTAAATACGATCGGTGCATTACACTACATTATATACCACAATGCCTGTTTTGCGCAACGCAGAAAGCGCATTTTACCTTGATTTTCATCCGGAAAGCGCAGAGAAAAAACTGGAAAGGAAAAAGAAAAAGCAGCACTGCCCAAAAGGCATGCTGCTTAATGTTGTTACTGCAGACCGAAGCGCTTCTTGAAGCGATCGACGCGGCCGCCGCTGTCCACCATCTTCTGCTTACCGGTGTAGAAGGGATGGCACTTGGAGCAAATTTCGACCTTCAGCTCGCCCTTGATGGAGCCGGTTTCGAAAGTTTCGCCGCACACACAGTGCACGATGCACTTGCCGTACTTAGGATGGATCTTTTCCTTCATTCCATTTCACCTCTTTTGCCCAACAAATAGCGGATTCATAAAAGGCACTCTATGAGCCGCAGGATATATTATAGCATGGTACTTTTCAAATTGCAATAGTTTTTGCAATTTGATTTCCGGTTTTCCGGGTTAAGCCTTGTGAGTGGGAATTTCGCCGGAGCGGGTCAGCGCCCACTTGGTGATGATGGGGCCGAAGAGTTCAAACACCAGCACACCTGCCAGTACCACAGTATTGATCATGGAACCCAGTTCGGGGAAACGGCCCACCGTTAAAGTGGCCATACCGATGGCTACACCTGCCTGAGGCAGCAGCGTGAAGCCCAGATAATTTCGGATGTTTTTGTCGGATTTAACGATAAGCGCACCGGCAGTGGTACCCAGGCACTTGCCTAGAGAGCGCAGCACCACATAGGCAATGCCCAGCAGGCCCACCGCAGGCAGTACGGACAGATTCAGTTCTGCACCGGACAGTACGAAGAACAGCAGGAACAGGGGCGGCGTGAAACGGTCGGTCTGCTCCATGATGACCTTATTGTTGTTGGACAGGTTCACAACCACAGCGCCGATCATCATGCACACCAGCAGAGAGGAAAGGTGCCACATGCTGCACAGCGCTACACCGGCCAGAATGCAGGCGATGGTAAGGGCCAGCTTATTGCCGCGGGAGCGGAAGAAGTTGGAAAGATAGGTCAGCACAACGCCCAGCGCAATGCCCAGTGCAAGACTGCCGATAATTTCAACCAGAGGGGCAACCACCATGCTGCCCACCGTCATTTCGCCGCCCAGCAGCGCCTGTGCGACCGAGGCGGAAATGGAGTATACCATCAACCCCAGCGCATCGTCCATGGCAACCACGGGCAGCAGCATGCGGGTGACGGGGCCGTCTGCCTTGTACTGACGCACCACCATCAGGGTGGCGGCAGGAGCGGTGGCAAGACCGATGGCGCCCAGCAGCAGCGCAGTGGGCAGATCAAAACCCAGCAGGATCAGGCCAGCGTCAATAAAGAAGGCGGTGGCAACGCCCTGCGCGACGGTAATCGTCAAGGGCGCTTTGCCGATTTTCTTCAGGTGGCTCAGTTTAAATTCGCCGCCGATGGAGAAGGCGATGAAGCCCAGCGCAGCTTCGCTGACGACGGCCATGGAAGACAGGGCTTCGTGGGTGATGAGCCCAAAAACACTGGGGCCAATCAGGAGACCGGCGATGAGGAAGGCGGTTACGTTGGGCAGTTTCAGTTTGCCTGCCAGACGGCTGAGCATCAGGCCTGCAGCCAGTGCAATGGCAATGATAAGCAGAATGTTCATGGGTGTCCTCCGGTTTTGCTTGCTGTTTCCGTATGTTCATGGCAAAGCCGTCCGTCAGCAGTCCTGCTGCGGACAAACTTTGATCTATGCGATGGTTATTTCTTGTTCAGGCCTTCCACAAACAGGGTGGGAATGGCGAACATGATGCCGGTATCGGGCTTGTTCAGACCGCCGGTCACCACGTTGACGATGGTGCGGGCAGTTTCGACCTGGCTGTCTTCCAGCACCACAAAAATGGTGTTGCTCTGGGCGCGGTCCATGTTCAGCATGCTGCGCAGACCGGAAAAGAAGGGCATATCATCCACATCCTTGAGAAGACGGGCCATACCGGTGGATTCCAGTACGGTGGCGCCTTTGATGCCGGCGAGGGCCATCTTGTGCAGAATATCTTCCATCAGTTCGGTTTTGTTCAGAACCAGTACGAATAACTGCATAATGCAAATCTCCTTTTAATAGGTAGAATTGGGTTTCCGCGATTTCTTATTGTATGCCTGTTTATCATAAAAATCAAGGGGATAAACGACAAAATATATACCAAAACAGCAGGTTTCCGGAAACAAAAAGCGCCGCATGATGCGGCGCATGAAGTAGCTTTATTCCACAGTGAAGAGGTAGCGGGTTTCGGATTTGAGAATGTCGCCTGCCTTCAAAACGGTGGAGGGGAAGTTGTCATGGTTGGGGGAATCGGGATAGTGCTGGGTTTCCATGGCGATGCCGGCGAAAGCGCCATAGGTTTTGCCGCCCTTGCCCGTCATGTTCAGCCCCTGACCGGTGTAAATCTGGATGCCGGGCTCGGTGGTCAGCACGTGCATGGTGCGCTTGCTTTCGGGATGGCGCAGCAGGGCGCATTTCTTCAGTACGTTTTCTTCACCGCGGAGGCAGAAGTTGAAGTCCAGACCGTTCACCTGCTTGATGGGCGCACATTCATCCTGCTTTTCCACCAGGGTGCCCAGTTTTACGGGGGTATTCAAATCCAGCAGCGTGCCTTCAAGGGGCAGGATTTTGCCTGTGGGGATCAGTTCGCTGTCTACTTCGGTGGTGGTATCGGCATATACGGCAATTTCGTGGTCCAGGGTGTTGCCGCAGCCTTCGCCGGCCAGGTTGAAGTAGGCGTGGTTGGTCATGTTGACTACGGTGTCCTTGTCGCTCTGTGCCATATAGCGGATGGTGAGGCAGTTCTGGTCGTCCCAGGCATAGGAAACCTGCACATGCAGTTTGCCGGGATAGCCTTCTTCGCCGTCATGGGCCACATAGGTCAGTACCACGCAGTCTTCGTGCTCGGCTTCCAGGGTGGTGCCCTTGAACCACTTTTTGTCAAAGCCTTCCAGACCGCCGTGAAGGGAGTTGTTGCCATCGTTCTTGAACAGGGTATATTCGGTGCCGTTCAGCGTGAACTTGGCGCCGCCGATGCGGTTGCCGTAGCGGCCTACGATGGCGCCCAGATAGGAGGGCTTTTCATCGTATTCCTGCAGGGTATCAAAACCCAGCACCACGTCCTTCATTTCGCCGTTCTTATCCGGCACGGTGACGGAGACCAGATGAGCGCCGAAATCCAGCACGGAAGCGGAGGCGCCGTTTTTGTTGGTCATGGTATACAGCGTCATCTCACGGCCGATCAGGTCTGCGCCGAAGGACTTTTTTTGAATGCTCATGGTTGCAGATTCTCCTTTCTTAAGCAAAAGGGGAAACGGTGCTGTTTCCCCTTTGATACAGTGAATCTTTATTGGTTTACTTATTCTTGCAGAATTTTTTGATCAGCGTTTCGGTAGAGGGATATTCTTCCTGTGGAATGCGCAGCACCATGGGGGCGATTCGGCTTGCATGGTACAGCTTGATTTCCGCACGGCGGGGGTTATAGCGTACCTGCTTGACATCCTTCCACAAGGTGATGCGTTCGTGGCCCATAATAACGCCCTGCCCGTTTTCGTCTTCCATGACCTGATCCATTTTGGCGCCCGTCAGTCTGGCCCAGCACTTGATGCGGCTGGCGCCGTGCCACGTGCGCAGAATGACGCCGTAGCTTTCCAGACTGTAAAAGAGCACTTCGCTGCCCTGCAGCGTCAGCAGCAGCGCCGTCAGCAGCATGGAAATGGGCAGAATGCCAATGACCATCAGTGGCAGGTTGCTGCTTAAAAGCATCAGCATTTTTTCTGTGCCTGTCAGGAAGAATTCTGCGCCGAAAATCAGCAGGAAGAGAATCAGGACCACAAGGGAAGTAATACCCAGTGCGCCCAGCCACACGCCGCCGTCCGTTAAAGGCAGGCGGCGAATGGCCCATACGCTGTGCATGGTGCTGCCGGACAGTTTCTTCCCGCAGTTCGCACACATGGGGCCGTCATTGTCCAGATTGCACTTTTTGCAGTAATACTTGATCATCGTTTACATCAAATGAGGCTTTCGCCGGTCATTTCTGCGGGGATGGGCAGATTCATGCTCTTGAGCATGGTGGGGGCGATGTCCGCCAGACGGCCGCCTTCGCGGAGAGAAGTGCCAATCAGGGCATCATCGCAGGCGATGAAAGGCACGGGGAAGGTGGTATGAGCGGTGAAGGGTTCCTGGGTTTCGGGATCCACCATCTGGTCGGCATTGCCGTGGTCAGCGGTCACAAACACGCGGCCGCCTTTTTCCAGAATCTTGTTGACCAGAATACCCACATCCTGATCCACTTCCTTCACGGCGGCAATGGCAGCGTCCATCACGCCGGTGTGGCCTACCATGTCGCAGTTGGCAAAGTTCAGAATCATCACGTCATACTTGCCGCTTTCGATCAGCTCCAGCGCCTTTTCGGTCACTTCGGGAGCACTCATTTCGGGCTTCATGTCGAAAGTGGCCACCTTGCTGGAGGGGATGAGCACGCGGTCTTCGTCAGCATTGGGGGCTTCCACACCGCCGTTGAAGAAGAAGGTCACGTGAGCGTACTTCTGGGTTTCGGCAATGCGAACCTGGGTTTTGCCCATCTTGCTCAGGTATTCGCCCAGGGTGTTGTCAAGGCTGGCAGGGGGATTGACCACCTTCAGGCCGGTGAAGGTTTCGTCATACTGGGTCATGGAAACGAACTGCAGAGGCATGAAGCCCTTGCCGCGTTCGAAGCCGGCGAAATCTTCCTGAATGAAGGTGCGGGTCAGCTGACGGGCACGGTCGGGACGGAAGTTAAAGAACACCACGCTGTCGTGGGGGTTTACGGTGCCCACGGGCTTGCCGTCCTTCATCATGACCACGGGTTCCACAAATTCGTCGGTCTTGCCGTTGTCATAGCTGTGCTGCATGGCGGCAACGGGGCAGGTTTCTTCCACGCCCTGACCCATGACGATGGCATCGTAGCCCTTCTTCACGCGTTCCCAGATGTTGTCGCGGTCCATGCCCCAGTAGCGGCCCTGGATGGTGGCGATTTCGCCGCAGCCGATTTCCTTGATCTTTTCGCACAGCTGCTTCACAAATTCGATGCCGGAGGAGGGGGGCACATCGCGGCCGTCCATCAGGCAGTGAACATATACTTTTTCAAGCCCCTGCTTCTTGGCCATTTCCAGCAGAGCATACAGGTGGGTGTTATGGCTGTGCACGCCGCCGTCGGAAAGCAGACCCATCAGGTGCAGGGCGCCGCCGTTTTCCTTCACGGAGTTCATGGCCCACAGAAGGGGTTCCTTTTCAAAGAACACGCCGTCTTCAATATCCTTGGTGATGCGGGTCAGTTCCTGATACACAATGCGGCCGGCGCCGATGTTCAAATGGCCCACTTCGCTGTTGCCCATCTGGCCGTCCGGCAGACCAACGTTCAGACCGCTGGCGCCAAGTTCGGTGTGGGGATACTTTTCCCAGAGCTTGTCCAGATTGGGGGTGCCGGCAGCCTTCACGGCGTTGCCTTTTTCTTCGCTGTTCAGGCCGAAGCCGTCCATAATAATGAGCGCAGTCAGCTGCTTATCCATCTTATATCAATCTCCCTTTACTAAAGATTACATGGTAGCCGTGTGCCCATAGGCACACAGTTTATTATACCCCAGATGAGCGTATATGGCAAGGAATCCACAGTATATTTTAATGTACAATTTGTGAGGAACATGCGATAATGTGTCGGCTTGAATGCAAAAACAAAAAGTCAGACTCTGCACGGAGCAGGGACTGACTGTATGAATCGGTTTATTCGGCGAAAACAATATCGTCGCGCAGGCGGTAGAGGGTAGCGCCGTACTTCTTGCGGCAGAAGGCGTCCACAAACCAGTCGATGTCCTTTTCGGCGTCGTACTGCACTTTGCCGTAGCGGATGCCGTCCTTGCGTTCGCCCTTCATGTTGCTGTCGCACCAGAGGATGGTGTCGGTGTCCGGGTTATAATCGCCGGTAATGATCATGCTGTGGGCGCCGGTGCCGTAGTAGTACTTGGCAGCCATCTGGAAATAATCGCCCCGTTTTGCCTGCATGAGGAATTCGCGGGCCAGCTTCCGGTTTTCCTTTTCGCTGAGATTGGCGTCATAGCGGAAGGAGGCGGCGACCACGAAGGGATTGCCGTCTTCGGGCTTTACATCTTCCCATTCGCAGCCGTAGACGTGGGTGGTGCATTCATCCTTGGGCAGGTTATCCGGCACGTATAATTCCACATCCGGGAATTCTGCCATGCGGTATGCTGCATCCGCCTCGCTGAATACATGGGTGGTGAAGTTTTTGCACACATAGATATCGCTGGAATAATGGGCGCGCTTGAGGCGGCCGTTTGCTTCTTCATACAGGTCTTTGGCAACGGCAAGATAGTCTTCAATGAGCTGTTCGCGGGCAGACAGGGAAGGCGTTTCTTCCATCATGGCGGCCGGCAGAACGCTCAAAAGCGCAAGCAGCAGACAAACAAAGCGTTTCATCAGTTTCATGGGTATCCTCCGTATCATGGGATTCATCAAAATGATACGGTCTATCTTAGGGGTTGTCAAGGGATGAAATGTAAAAAGGCCCGGCACGGGGCCGGACCTCAGGGGGACGGATAGATTATTCCGCAGCGGGAACTTCCATGACAACCCAGAAATCTTCTCCGGGCAGTTTGCCGCCCACGGAAGCGGGATTTTCATCGAAGAGCACCTGCAGCATGGGGGTCAGCTGCGCTTCCATATCCGCGCCCTGCACGAAGGTCAGGTTGCAGTTGGGCAGGGCTTTGAGGGCGACGGGCGCTGCGGGAATGATGCCGTGCTTGGCAATGGCATCTGCACAGGCGGGCATGGTTTCTTCGCTGGTGGCCCAAAGGATGGATTCTTCCAGCTGGGTCAGGAATGTTTTCACCGCTTCGGGGTTATTTTCCAGCAGATCATTGCGCACAACCACGGCGCTCATGGACAGGCGGGCGTTTTCATACCCGGCGGCAGCGGCGGCTTCGTCAAAACAGGTGCCCAGGTTCAGTGCAACGCGGAAGTCGGGGGCCTTCTGCATCAGGGCAGTCACGTTGGGTTCGGGAATAACGACCACGTCTGCCATATCGCTGGCGGCAAGGGAAATGACTTCTGCGTGTTCGCTCTTGAATTCCACGGCGGCGTTGATGTTGTTCTGCTTGAGTACGTAATTCAGCACATATTCGGGAGTGGAGCCCTGGCCGGCCATCACAATGGTTTTGCCTTCCAAATCGGCGGGAGACTGAATGGTTTCGCCCTTTTCCAGCAGGTAGAGCATGCTGCGGGAAATGATGGAGAGCAGCTTCACTTCGCCTTCGGTCTTGTTATAGAGCACGGAAGCCAGATTGGCGGGCACGGCGGCAATATCCACTTCGCCTTTGATGATCTTAGCGGTCAGTTCTTCGGGTGCGGCAGCCACGGTGAAAGCGTACGTGCCGTCATTGTTTTCCATGATGCCGGCCATAGCCATGCCGGTGGGGCCCTTGATGGTGCCCACGTTGATTACTTCTTCTGCCAGCGCAGAAGTCAGGGAAAGCAGCATGGCCATTGCCAGCAGCACGCTCAAAAACTTTTTCATATTTAGTCATCCTTTCAGACTTGTGTGTTGTTTTGAGGGGTACGGGATTTTCCTGTCAGGGCGGATTTGACGGTCACGCCGGGAATATTGCCCAGCTGCCCGGTCATTTGCCCCACTCTTTCAGGACTGCCGCATACAATCAGACCGATCACGGCGCTTTCGCGCTGATGGTCGGGAATGCCGATGCGGCCTGTGACCATATCCTGATAGCGGGAGATGACGGTGTTTACTTTGGGGGCGGCGCTGAGATCATCCAGCACGATGCCCACAAAACCAATGCGTTCTTCCATATAAATCATCCTTTTTTTCATCAAAATGGGTATAAAAACAGCGCAGTCAAGGAAATGTTTGATTCCTTACAACAGCGCGTCAATTCCCCCAAAATGCCGATATGATGGCCTCCTTTCGCTCTCGGGCGGGATGTATCCGAAACGGACAAAATCCTTCCCTCAAGGGATGCATATTGTTTCGCCGCGTTCTCCTCCTCATGCATGCACTCGGGCTTGACGCATCTGCGTTCAAAAGGATTATACCCCAATATTCCAAGAAAGAAAAGTCCTTTTCCTGTTTTTTCCGTTTTTATCTTTCGGAGGAACAAAAAGAAGACACTTTTGCTCTGCCTGTAAGATTGATTCAAGTGAGGATATATGGTATAATTTTGCTGTTATTTGTATGAAAATACGTGCCTGCGGGCATGGTGGAGGAAATACTTTGCAGCTGATTATTAAATATATCAAGCCTTATTTGTGGCGCATGGCAGGCGGGATGACGGCAAAGTTCCTGGGAACGGTGGTGGAACTGTTTATTCCCAGCATTCTGGCCATGATTCTGGATGACATTATACCCCTTCAGGATGCAGGAAAAGTGTACCTGTACGGCGGGCTGATGGTTTTGTGCGCGCTGCTTGCGTGGCTTGGCAATGTGACGGCTAACCGGGTGGCAGCCTCTGTGTCTAGAGACTCTGTGCGTACGCTTCGCCATGACCTGTTCAAGCACATCATGGGCCTGACCAGCCGGGAGATTGACCGCTTCACCGTGCCCAGCCTCATTTCCCGCATGACCACGGATACTTTCTATGTATACCGCATGGTGGGGATGATGCAGCGTATCGGCATCCGTGCCCCCATTCTGTTGCTGGGCGGTATTTTGATCACGCTTTCTCTGGATGCAGCTCTTTCGCTGCTGATGATTGCGCTGATGCCCTTTATGGTACTGATTGTGTTCTTTATTTCCAAGAAGGGCGTGCCGCTCTATGCCAAACTGCAGGAGCATGTGGATAACCTGGTGCGCATCGTGCGTGAAAACATGACCGGCGCCCGCATTATCAAGGCACTGGTCAAAACCGAGGATGAAAAGGCCCGTTTCCGCAAGGTGAACGAACAGGTGGCATCCTCCGAAACTCATGCGGCAGCCATTATGTCCATCAACTCGCCCACCATGCAGTTCCTGCTCAATATGGGTCTGGTGCTGGTGGTGTATGTGGGTGCAAAGCGCGTGCATACCGGACTGAGTCAGCCCGGTAACATCGTGGCGTTTCTTTCCTATTTCACCATCATTCTAAACGCCATGCTCACCATCACCCGTATTCTGACCATGTATTCCAAGGCCTTGGCCTCTGCCCGCCGTATCGACGAAGTGATGCACGGCGAAACCGAACAGGATGCCAAAGCCCCTCAGACACCTGATATGAAAGCGCCCAAGGTGGAGTTTGAAAACGTAACGTTCTCCTACAACAAAAAAATGCCCGATGTGCAGAAGATTTCCTTCCGTTTGGGCAAGGGCCAGCATCTGGGCATTCTGGGGCCCACGGGTTCCGGTAAGAGCACGCTGGTCAAGCTGCTGATGCGTTTGTATGACGTGGATGAAGGAAGTATCCGCATTGACGGCGTGGACGTACGTGATATTCCCCTTGGCGAACTCAGACGCAAATTTGGCGTGGTGTTCCAGAACGACGCCCTGTTCCGCGGCACCATTGAAGAAAACGTGAAGCTGGGCCGCGAGATCAGCATGGAAGAAGTGGAAAAAGCGCTGAAGGATGCGCAGGCCGCCATGTTTGTGGAAGAAAAAGGCGGCGTGGGCAGTGAAGTGGTTTCCCGCGGCCACAACTTCTCCGGCGGTCAGCAGCAGCGCATGCTGGTTTCCCGCGCTTTAGCGGGTACGCCCGAACTTCTTATTCTGGATGATGCCAGCAGCGCGCTGGACTTCCGTACGGAAGCTGCATTGCGCCGTGCACTGCGTGAAGAATACCGCAATACCGCTACCGTCATGATTGCCCAGCGCATCAGCGCCATTATGCACTGCGACGTGATACTGGTGCTGGAGGATGGCGAAATGAAGGGCCTTGGCACCCATGAAGAACTGATGGAAAACTGCGAACTTTACCGCGAAATTGCCGCGCTGCAGCTGGGAGGTGACGAGCATGCAAATGGGTAACCGCCGCGGTCCCGGCGGCCGTCACAACAATTTTGACCGGCCTGCGGACAAGAAAAAAGCTTTCCTGCGCCTGATGCGCTATATGCTGAGCTTTAAATGGCTGCTGCTTCTGGCCTTTGCGCTGACGGTGCTCAGCAACGTGTTTGCCATGATCGGTCCCGCGCTTTCCGGCGCGGCTATCGACTGCATCACGGCAGAGGGCGGCGTGGATTTTGCAGGGGTGGGACATTATGCATTTCTGATGCTGTTGTTCTACCTGGGTTCCTCTGTTATGTCCTATCTGCTGGCCATTTTGATGGTGCATATTTCCCGCAGGATCACCCTGAAAATGCGCCGCGATATGTTTGAACGCATTTCGGATATGCCTGTCAAATATGTGGATACCCACCCCATCGGCGATATCATCAGCCGTATTTTCTACGATACGGATACCATCAATACCTCGCTTTCCAGCGACGTGATCAGCATTCTGACCAGTATCATCACCTTGACCGGTTCACTCATCATGATGCTGTCCATCGCGCCCTCTCTGGTATTGATCTTCCTCTTTACCATTCCGCTGAGCGTGGCGCTGACGGCCTTTATCACCCGCCATACGCAGCCGCTGTTCAAAAAGCGCAGCAAGAAGATGGGCGAACTCAACGACTTCTCCGAAGAAATGATCACCGGCATGAAGACGCTGAAGGCGTACCATCAGGAAGAAAATACGCTGGACAAACTGGATATCGTCAACAACGAAGTGGCGGATGCTTACTACCGAAGCGAATATTATTCCAGCATGATGGGTCCCTCTGTGAATTTCATCAACAACTTGTCCATTGCACTGGTCAGCGTTTTCGGCGCTTTGCAGTACATGGCAGGCGGCCTGACGCTGGGTGATATTTCCGCTTTTGTACAGTATTCCCGCAAGTTCTCCGGCCCCATCAACGAAATTGCAAATATTTACGGCGATTTGCAGAGTGCTTTGGCGGCTGCGGACCGCGTGTTCAATCTGCTGGATGAGCCGCTTGAACCCCGAGATGCGGAACATGCTGAACCTCTGCACCAGGCAGAAGGTCACGTAGCCATGCAGGAAGTGTCCTTTGGTTATGAAAAGAACAAGCCGATTCTGAAGAAACTGTCCTTTGAAGCCCGCAAGGGCGCCATGATCGCCATCGTAGGTCCCACCGGCGCCGGCAAAACCACGCTCATCAATCTGCTCATGCGCTTTTATGACATTGATTCCGGCCGCATGACGGTGGATGGCAAAAACGTGGATGACATGACCCGTCAGAGCCTGCGCCGTGCGTATTCCATGGTGCTGCAGGATACGTGGCTGTTCTCCGGCAGCATTTACGACAACATTGCTTATGCCCGTCCCGGCGCCACCCGCGAAGAGGTGGAAGAAGCAGCCAAGGCTGCCCGCATCCATAACTACATCATGAGCCTGCCGGACGGTTACGACACCGTGTTGACGGATGACGGTACCAACATTTCCAAGGGCCAGAAACAGCTTTTGACCATCGCCCGCGCCATGCTGGTAGATGCACGCATGCTCATTCTGGACGAAGCTACCAGCAACGTGGATACCCGTACCGAAGTGCATATCCAGCAGGCTATGCGCCGTCTGATGCGCGATAAGACCTGCTTTGTGGTGGCGCACCGCCTTTCCACCATCCAGCATGCAGACCTGATCCTGGTGGTGAAGGACGGCGACGTGGTGGAACGCGGCACCCATAAGGAACTGATGAAAATGGGCGGTTTCTACCGCGAAATGTACGACGCCCAGTTTGCCAAGTAAGAGTTTGCAAAATGCCCCGGCATCTCAGATGCCGGGGTTTTTTGATGAAATGATGTGTGGTATAATCTGCTTTGGGAACAGATGGATTGCAAAGGGAGGGAGCGTAATGGATGAAATCATCGTGGCAGGCGTTTTGTTGTTCATCGCGGCAGGTTTGCTGGTGATTTCAGTGTTTTCCTTCCGCGAGAAGGGGTTTTTGCTGAACAACGCTTACCTTTATGCATCCCCGGAAGAAAGGGAGCGCATGGATAAGAAGCCTTATTACCGCCAGACGGCATGGGTGTTTCTGTGTTTGTCGGTGGCCTTTTTGCTGCTGAGCACGGCGTTGCTGACGGGGTGGGAATGGCTGTATACCGGGACGGGCGTATGCATGGCTGTGGCAGTGGCATATGCCGTTTTGTCTGCTGTCCGCATTGAAAAGAGCAAGAAACAGAACGAACAGTAAAAATAGGATTGTGCAGCGTCGGCAGAAACACGAAGCATCTGCCGGCGTTTTTTGATGCGCAAAAAACCTCCCGTCACAGGACGGGAGGCAAGATGGGAGCTTCTGTTATTTATTCGGCCTTGGGTGCTTCTTCGGTTTCAGCCTTTTTCTTGGCAGGGGCCTTCTTCTTGGCAGGCGCCTTTTTCGCAGCTGCGGGCTTTTCTTCCGCAGGCGCTTCTTCGGCCTTCACAGCCTTCTTGGCGGGTGCCTTTTTCTTAGCAGGCGCTTTTTTGGCAGCCTTGGGCTGTTCTTCCAGCTTTTCTTCAACTTTTTCTTCGACGGGCGCTTCCTGCTTGGGAACCTTGGGCAGAATGCTTTCGTACAGGGCTACATACACCTGAGCACTGTGGGTCCAGGAGTAATCGCCTTCCATACCGCGCTTCATCAGCTTTTCCCACAGGGGCTTGTTGTGGCGGTAGTAGTTCACCGCACGGCGGATGGTGAAGAGCATGTCATGGGCGTTGTAGTTGAAGAAGCTGAAGCCGTTGCCGGCATCGTTATACTCGTTGTAGGAGAGCACGGTGTCTCTAAGACCGCCGGTTTCACGGACGATCGGGATGGTACCGTAACGCAGCGCCATCATCTGAGCCAGACCGCAGGGTTCAAACTGAGAGGGCATCAGGAACATATCGGCGCCGGCATAGATGCGGTGCGCCAGTTCCAAATCCAGCTTGAAGCGGGCCACCACGTTGCCGGGATAGCGCTGTTCGGCCCAGCTGAACAGGTTCACATATTTGGGTTCGCCCATGCCCAGTACCACCAGCTGAACGTCTTCGTTCATCAGATCGGTGATGATGTGGTCCACCAGGTCCAGACCCTTCTGATTGCTCAGGCGGCCGATCATACCGATCAGGGGCTTGTTGGGATCGATGTTCAGACCCAACTCTTCCTGCAGCATGCGCTTGCACTGCGCCTTGCCGCTCATATCCTGGGCGGTAAAGTGGGCGGGAATGAACTTGTCATCGGCAGGATTGTATTCTTCCACGTCAATGCCGTTGAGCACGCCGGAAAGATGCTCCTTGCGGGCGCGGAGGAGACCGTCCATGTGTTCGCCGTAGTAGGCGGTCTGAATTTCTTCCGCATAGCTGGGAGAAACGGTGGTCAGTTCATCAGCATAAACCAGACCGGCCTTGAGGAAGTTGGCGCAGCCGTAGCATTCCAGCTTGTCTTCGGTAAACAGGCTGTCGCCCAGGCTCAGAATATCCTTCACCTGCGGAATGGGGAATACGCCCTGATACTGCAGGTTGTGGATGGTGAAGATGGTTTTAATGGGGGCGAAGAAAGGCAGGTGCTGATACTGGATCTTCAGCAGGGCGGGCACCATACCGGTCTGCCAGTCGTTGCAGTGCAGAATTTCGGGCTGGAAATCCAGCAGAGGCAGCGCGTTCAAAATGGCACGGCTGAAGAAGCCGAAGCGTTCGTATTCATCGCCGCCCATGCCGTAAATGTAATCGCGGCCGAAATAGTACTTGTTGTCGATCAGGTAGAAGGTAACGCCGTTCAGCTTCACTTCTTCGATGCCGCAGTACTGCTTGCGCCAGCCTAGATCCACTTCAAAATCCAGTACGTGGCGGGCATCCTTCACGTACTGTTCCTTGATGGACGTATACATGGGCAGCATGACGCGCACGTCATGACCCATCTGCGCAAGCACGGTGGACAGAGCGCCTGCCACGTCAGCAAGGCCGCCGGTCTTAATGAATGGCACGCATTCGGAGGCGGCAAACAAAATTTTCATAACAATCACCTCGAAAAAGAATGGGGCCCGAAAAGATTTCAGGGCCCCTTATTGTATCACACGGTCATCTTCTTGGCAATGACGATGGGATAGGTGCGCG
>JAFYLS010000065.1 GCA_017550035.1 Clostridia bacterium | reverse complement strand
GACCGCGACCAGCGATCCCGAGTTTTACAAGTGGACTCAGTGGATCTTCAAGAAGCTCTATGAAAAAGGCTATGCAAAGCGTATCGAGATGCCTGTTAACTGGTGCGAAGCACTGGGTACCGTTCTGGCTAACGACGAAGTTATCGATGGCAAGTCTGAGCGCGGTGGCTATCCCGTTGAGAAGAGAATGATGATGCAGTGGGTTATCGACCAGCCTGCTTTCGCTGAGAAGCTGCTGGAAGGTCTGGAAGAAATTGATTGGCCCGAATCCACCAAGGAAATCCAGCGCAACTGGATTGGCAAATCCACCGGCGTGGAAGTGGATTTCAAGCTGGTGGACGGCGGCGAATTCTCCATCTACACCACCTGTATTGAAACCATTTACGGCATCACCTTCATGGTGCTGGCCCCCGACGGCAAAATTGTGCAGGGGCTCATGGACCGCATCCAGAACAAGGAAGAAGTGGAAGCCTACATCAAGGCTGCCGCCGCCAAGAGCGAAATTGACCGTACCGACGCCACCAAGACCAAGACCGGCTGCCCCCTCAAGGGCATTTACGCCATCAATCCCGTAAACGGCAAGAAAGTGCCCGTGTTCATCGGTGACTTCGTGCTGGGCAACTACGGCACCGGCGCCGTCATGGCCGTTCCCAGCCACGACCAGCGCGACTTTGAATACGCCATCGCCCATAACATCCCCATGCTGCAGGTCATCGAAGGCCGCGATGTAAGCCAGTGCGCCTTTGAAAAGCAGGATTATCTGGACAAGGACTGCAAGCTGATCAATTCCGAAGAATTCACCGGCCTTACCGTGGAAGAAGCCAAGGAAGCCATCACCTGCAAGCTGGAACAGATGGGCGTTGCCCGCCGCAAGGTGAACTACCACTTCCGCGAATGGATTTTTGCCCGTCAGCGCTACTGGGGCGAACCCGTTCCCTGTGTGTACGACGAAGAAGGCAACACCCACTTCCTCTCCGATGAAGAACTGCCTCTGGTGCTTCCCGTGCTGGAAGACTACAAGGGCCGCGGCGGCAAGGCGCCTCTGGAAAACGCCGAAGAATGGAAGCACTACGATAACAACGGCATCAAGGGCCTGCGTGAAACCTCCACCATGCCCGGCAGCGCCGGTTCTTCCTGGTACTACATGCGCTATATCGATCCCAAGAACGAAAATGCGTTCTGCGATCCCGAGCTGCTCAAGCACTGGATGCCCGTTGACCTGTACGTGGGCGGCCCCGAACATGCAGTAGGTCACCTGATGTATGCCCGTATCTGGAACCGCTTCCTCTACGATCAGGGCCTGAGCCCCGTGAAGGAGCCCTTCAAGAAGCTGGTGCATCAGGGCATGATCTTGGGCGAAAACGGCATCAAGATGGGTAAGCGCTTCCCCGAATTCGTGGTCAATCCCAGCGACATCGTGCGTGAATACGGCGCCGATACCCTGCGCCTGTACGAAATGTTCATGGGCCCGCTGGAAGTGAGCAAGCCCTGGTCTTCCACGGCTGTTGCTGGCGCCAAGAAGTTCATCAACCGCGTGTGGAACTTCTTCACCGATTCTGACAACCTGACCGATACCGACGACGGCAAGCTGACCAAGATCTATCACCAGACGGTGAAAAAGGTCACCGGCGACTTTGAAACCCTGGGCTTCAACACCGCCATCGCCCAGATGATGACCTTCATGAACGAAGTGTACAAGGCAGGCAAGTGCCCCCGCGAATTCGCCGAAGGCTTCGTGAAAATGATCAGCTGCATTACGCCCCATGTAGGCGAAGAAATGTGGCAGGTGCTGGGTCATGAAGACACCATCGCTTACGAACCCTGGCCCACTTACGACGAAGAAAAGTGCAAGGATACCGAAAGCGAAATCGCCGTGCAGATCAACGGCAAAATCAAGGGCAAACTGATGGTGCCCGCCACCATGACCAAGCAGGAAGGCGAAAGCACGCTGGTAGATAACGAACAGGTAAAGGCGCTGATCGGCGATAAGACCATCGTGAAAATCATTTTTGTGCCCGGCCGTCTTTTGAACCTGGTGGTCAAGTAATAACAAGCATCAAGGCTCCTTGCAAAAGGAGCCTTTTTCAAAAGCAGAAGAAACAAAGGAACGGAAAAAGGAACGAAAAAGCATGATTGACCATATTATTTGGGACTGGAACGGCACATTGCTCAATGACGTGCAGTACGGCATCACGCTCATCAACCGCCTGCTGCGGGAATACCATAAGCCCGAGCTGGAAAGCATCCAGGCTTACCACCGCGTTTTCACCTTCCCGGTCAAAAACTACTACGCCGCCATCGGCTTTGGCGACGATATTTTCGATGAAGTGGCCGTCAAGTGGATGGACGCTTATATGAAAGATGAAGCCTGCTGCCCGCTGCGCACCGGCGCAGTGGAGATCGCCAACCTGTTTCACAGCAAAAACATTCGTCAGGTGGTGATTTCCGCCTCAAAGCTCAGCAATCTGCACATCCAGATGGCATCTCGTCCCTATTTCAGCTTTTTTGATGCGCCAAGAGGATTGGGCGACATTTACGCCGGCAGCAAAATCGACATTTCCCTGGACTGGATGAAAACATCCGGTGCTAAGCCGGAAAACACCCTGCTCATCGGCGATACGCTCCACGATAAAGCCGTGGCGGACGCCCTTTCCTGCCGCTGTATTCTGGTAGAAAACGGGCATCAGAGCCGGGAAGCACTGCTGCAGAGCGGCGCCGCAGTTGCCCGGGATCTTTTTGAAGCCGCCGACATGGTATTGAAAGGGCAGGGAATCGCATATGGTTAAGGACTGGCTTTTTACCGGCGACACCTATATCTGCGATTTGCGCGCTGCAGGCGTATTGATAAAGAACGGCTGCATTCTCATGCAGCGGGATGCAGGCGGCACGGAATACGCGCTCCCAGGGGGACATGTACACATCGGCGAAGATACAGAGCATGCTCTGGTCCGGGAATGGCAGGAAGAAATGGGGATTTCTGTTTCCTGCGAAAAACTGCTGTGGACGGAAGAATGCTTCTGGCGCTGGCAGGACAGGCAGGCTCACAACCTGTGCTTCTACTACCTCATTGAGGCAAAAGATACCGCCGCGCTGCCCAAGTTGGGCGTCTTCATCCCGCATCGGGATAATCCCCGGGTGGAGGTGGGCTGGCTGGCAATCGACCAATTGGAGCAAACCACCGTTTACCCCGCTTTCATCAAAGAGAAAATCCATCATCTGGACCAGGCCCCCTCTCACCACATCACCTACGCCTGACGGAGGAACTTTATGGCCCTCATTTTGCTCAGCGGCGCCCCGGGCAGCGGCAAAAGCACGGTTGCCGCGCTGCTGCACGAAAAACTGCGCTGCCCCTGGTTTGAATTCGGCTGGATTCCCGAATTCCGCCATCTGAACCCCCATACGCAGATCTCCTATGAAGAGGAAGAAGCGCTTTCCTTTGAAAACCTGATGCTGGTAACGGAAAACTACCTGCGTCACGGATACGAAAACATCCTTCTCAGCGATCTGAGCGCCAAACGGATCTACGAAGCGGCAGACCGTTTTTCCGCCTTCAAGCCGCTCATTTTCACCCTTTATGCGGACGATGAAACACTCCGGCAGCGGGTACTGACCCGCCAGAACGGCAATGAATACCGCAATACCGAAGAAGCTGTGCTCATCAACTCCCGTATTCTGGCAGCACCGCTGCATCCGGGAGAAATGCGCATTCACACCGGTCACCTTTCTCCCGAAGCTGTTTGCGACGCCATCTTGCAGCACATCCATTGAATCGTGCTGACGCCGGGTTGACGAAACAACAAAATCGGAGTAAAATTTTGACGAATGTTCTTTTACCAAGGAGGCTCATCCTGTGAATTACGCATCCAGTTGGGATTTTACATTAGCCAATTATGGGCCCGTATGGAGCTTTATGGTGCAAATCGGGTTGCTGCTGCTGTGCCTTGTGCTGGGCAACACCCTGCGCCGCACCATTCCCGTGTTCCGCAAATGCCTCATTCCTTCCGCACTGCTGGGCGGAACCTTGCTGCTGGTCATCAACATCATTGCCAAGCGCTTCGGCCTGCAGTTGGTGGATAACCGGCTCATGCAGGTGATCACCTATCACTGCCTGGCCATCGGCTTTGCCGCCATGTCGCTGAAAACCGAGAAGAGTGCGCATAAGACCCAGCCCGTGCAGGTGCTGGAGTTTGGCGCACTGCAGGGCGGCACCTACATGCTGCAGGCCTTCGTGGGCATTGGCATTACGCTTCTCCTGTTCCTGTTTACCCGCTACGGTCATCAGGTGATCTCCTACGTTTCCGGTCTGCTGCTGCCTCTGGCCTTTGGTCAGGGCCCCGGCAACGCGCTCAGCTGGGATATCAACTTTACCAATACCCCTGCCGCCATGTTTGCCGGAAACGGCAGCTTCGGCCTGTCTCTGGCCTCCATCGGCTTTGTGGTCGCCTCCGTATTCGGCGTGCTGTACATCAACATTTTCAAGAAAAAGGGAACCCTGAGCGTCCGTTCCGTGAGCGCCGCCCCCGTTCCCGCTGTACAGACGGATGAAGACGGCGAAGAGATCCCCGACAACGAATCCGTAGACAAATTCACCATGCAGATGGGCTTCGTGGCGCTGGCCTACGCCATCTCCTTCGGGTTCATGTGTCTGCTGGGCGCGCTTTCCAACTTCACCAATTCCATCGCCTGGGGTTTCAACTTCCTGTGGGCGTCCCTGGCCGCCATGGCCATCAAGGCCGGCGTCAAATTCCTGCGCAAGCAGAATCTGATGCACCGCGGCTACATCAACAACTATCAAATGGACCGCATCTCCGGGCTGTTCTTTGACCTGATGATCGTGGCCGGCGTATCCGCCATCGAGATCAACGATATCAAGAATTACATTCTGCCCATCATCATCCTCAGTTTGATCGGCACGGTGGTCACCTACGTATATATCCGCATGGTATCCAAGGAATGCTTCAAAGGCTTTGAGCACGAATTTTTCCTGATGAGCTTCGGCACCCTGACAGGCACCGCCTCCAACGGCATGATCCTGACCAAGGAAATCGACCCCGGTCTGCGCACTCCCACCTCCAGTCTGTACGTCCTTTCCAACTTCCCCGCCATGGTGATGATTGCGCCGCTTCTGTTCCTGCTCAGCTTTGCCGGCAGCTCCCTGATGCACACCGTCATCGCATTTGTCATTTTCTTCCTGCTGTGGATAGCTTACACCGTATTCCTGTTCCGCAGAAGGATTTTCAAAAAGCGGTATGCCAACCAACCCGTCATTGTGTGGAAGGAAGAAGAATAACTTCATCAAAGCAGCAAGGCAGAGAACGAAACCGTTCTCTGCCTTGTTTTTTCATTTGTTTACCACGCTGTTTATTCTGCTGCTTATTCGCTGTGCTGCAGGTAAAAATCCAGCGCCTTGCGGTTCATGGGAAAAATATTTTCCGGCAGTTGATGGGGTGCAAACCACCTGAGCGCCGTTACTTCGCCCTTCTGGGGATTGAGTTCGCCCTCAAACTCCCGGCACACGTAAACCACGTCTACGTTGTACACTTCATCCTCATTCGGGTATACCCAGTGCATGCCCTCGCCGGAAAAAACGCCCAGCAGCGTCATATGACCGGCAATGAGCCCGGTTTCCTCCTGCAATTCCCGGCGGGCGGTCATTTCCACTTCTTCGCCCAACTCCACGCTGCCGCCGTGATAGCCCCAGCTGCCGTTATCTGAGCGCTGCTGAAGAAGCAGTTCACCCCGCTCATTCACCACAATCACGCTGGCGCCGCACTGCAATACGGGATCATGTCCCACTTTTTTACGGATGGTTTTGATGTAGTCCGACATAGGATTTTCTCCTCCGGTTTATGCCTGAATACTTGCCTGTGCAGCCTGTTTTTCCTTCCGGTCCTTTAGATACCAGGGCATATAGGCCAGCGCATACATCGCAGTAATGGCGGCAAACATGACCAGAATACGCAGCGCAAAGTTGGGAGGCAGGATATCCAGAATGGAAGGCGTAGCCTCGGGACGGGCCATGTACAGATAATTGGCGCCCGGACCGATGATCTGATTGGCAAAATATGCCACCACCGCCATGATCAGCAGCAGAACATAGGATTTTACCGCCGAACGCACCGTAGGCCGCATGCCGTGCACAAAAATCATGTAAAACACCGCCACATACCCCAGGGTATGTTCCGCCCAGAACTGATAATAGCGGAAGCGGGTGGGACCGGTGTAGGTGATGACGGTCGGGGTGATCAGCGCAAAAATGGAGCCGGAGAACAGCCAGAAATAGATGATATCAAACAGGGTCTGGTTTTTGCCCACCAGCATGTAACTGGCAAAAATAGCCGCCCAGCCGCATACCGCAATGGGCAGATGATCCACCGGGTTGGGCTTCAGCGCCGGAATGCCCACCAGACGCCAGTAATAAGACATTTCCGCAATGATCAAAACAAACGCCATCACATAGCGGAAAGTCTGTTCTGCCTTGCAGCTGCGAATCTGATCCCGGAACCGCCAGGTCAGAAAAATCAGCAGCAGCATAAAAAGCACAGGCAGCAGATGGGCAAGGGTGAAATTGCTGAATTCCACCGTTTCACCTGCACCGAAAAAATACTGAAAAAACGCTTTCATAGGTACCCTGTCTCCTTTGTATTCATGAAGTATATTTCATTATAACATGCCGGCGTTCCCATCGCAAGCAACCAAAGCAGCAACAAAAAACCACCTGCTGTCCTGCATGACATAGGTGGTTTTTTATGGCACCCCCAAGGGGATTCGAACCCCTGTTTCCGCCTTGAGAGGGCGGCGTCCTAGGCCTCTAGACAATGGAGGCAAAATGGCTGGGGAACAAGGATTTGAACCTTGACAATACGAGTCAGAGTCGTAGGTGCTGCCGTTACACCATTCCCCAACGAACCGATTGAGTGCCAATCGCAAGGATGATTATATAACAGAATATGGAGACTGTCAACCCCTTTTTTCATTTTTTCTCACTTTTCTTCACATTCGTTTCCGAAAAGTGGCTGCATAGCTAAGCAGGAACCACAGCAGCGCATACTGCGGGCATACCTGTCCCCGGATATGGCCCCGTTTTCCCCGGTAATCCCATATTTTGTGGTCCCGGTTGCACAGCATGCCGATCGTGCCTTCCAGCGCCGTTACCCCTGCGCAGCCCATAAGCGCCCGCAGGAAATGTGTACACTGCATCCGGGCGCACAAGCGCATCCAGCACAGGGAACATGCGCCCGCCAGCGCCATGGAAGGGTGCGTTCTGCCCCGCCAGATGATTTCCATGACCGGGTACCCAACGCCGCCCAGCACAGCCGTACCCAATCCTTTTACCAGATATCTGCATTTCATATTTCCCACCTCGCTGTCAGCATACCCGGAAAACGAAGAAACATGCAAGCAACAAAAAAGAACGCCGATTATTCATCGGCGTTCCTGAAATAAACAGGGATTATTCTCCGTCTTCGGTGCGTTCCACCTTGCGGGCGGCACGGCGGCGGGGCTGATTGCCTTTTCCCTCACCGCTGCGTTCGCGGGATACGCGGAAGCCGCCTTCTTCGGAAGCAGCCTGTTCGCTTCTCTTATGGGCAATCACGTCCTGCTCGGTCAATTCGGGGGCAGGCGCATCGGGATCGTCATCCGCTTCGCCCAGCACTTTTTCATGGGGCAGCGGCGCATCGGCAGCCTTATTGACCGTTTCGTCCGCCGTTTCCACCAGTTCTTCGGTCTGCACGGCACTGTCAGCAGTCTGTTCCTTTTCCTCGGTATAATCGCGGCTGCCTGCCAGATCCAGATGGTCATAGGCATTATCGGATTTGCGCTGCTGCTGCACACGCACCACCGTGCTCACCGCAAACAACACCAGAGAAGCAGCAAACAGCACGCCCATCACCAGAGCCCCCAGCATAAGACCCTTGCTGATACCGGGCAGCGCAGGATTCAGTTCCTCTTCGGTGGGCGGTGCAACCGTAATCAGAGGCGCGACCGTCACAACGGGAGCAGTGGTGGGACCTTCGGTGGGCATCACATAAGTCAGCTGATGCACGTTGCTTTCAAAAGACACGTTGTTGCCCAGTTCGTCTTCCGCATGGGCGGTGAACTGGAACTTGCCCGCCTGAGAAGCGTTCACGTCCCATTCCAGACGAATGCTTTCGCCGGCCAGCAGTTCATTGACGGTGTACATGGTCACATTGCCATGACGGATGACCACGTCTTCCGCATTCACGTTGGAATTGTTGGTCACATTCAGAGTAAAGCGGACCACGGAGGGTGCTTCGGTAATGGCATCGCGGTCGCAGGTCAAATTCAGGTTCAGGCGCAGACTCTTTTCGGGATCAAACACGGAAACAGTCACTTCATTGGTGCTGATTTCGCGTTCTTCGCCGGTATTATCGCTGAGCAGGCAGGTGAACTTGAAATCAGTGGGTTTTTCCAGCGCGATTTCCTTGTCGAAGGACAGCGTGGCGCCGGCGGGCACTTCCAGACCCGTGAACATTTCGCCAAACCGGGCATCGCTTACAGTAATGTTCTTATAGCCCACGTTGCCCTGGTTCACAAAGGTGATGCGCAGCGTGGCATTTTCGCCGATGTTCACATCGCCCACGGCTTCCAGCGTAGCGCTGAGGTTGGGCTTGGCCAGAGGCACGGCCACTTCTTCCACGGTCTGAGTCAGCGTTTCATCGCTGCCTTCCGCCTTGAAAGTGATTTCTGCGCCGCTCTTGAGGTCCTGATTGCCCATACGGGTGGAAAAGGTCAGCGTTTCGCTGTCGCCGGGCTGCAGTTCAGGCACCGTCTGGGTACGGCCGGTGAGGGCTTCCTTCACCTTGATATCCGTCAGGGTCACATTGCCCTTGTTCACCAGTTCATAAATAGCAGTGGCATTCTTGCCCTGACGCACCACTTCGGGAGTCAGGGTGCGTTCCGCCTGCAGGCGCACGCGGGTGCCGGTGTAATTGAGCGCGATGACGCCCTGCTGCGTGCACTGGGCAATGGAGCCGTCTTCATCTTCCAGATCATACTTGACGGTATACAGGATACGGCCGGCATCCAGATCTTCTTCGGTCACCCTATAAGTACCGCTCCAGCTGATATACTTGCCGGCGCCCAGCACAATGGAACCGTTATCGCCAAAGGAAGAAACCACTTCCCCGGCGGGGTCCAGCAGCGTAACGGGATCCAGCATATCGGCATCCCCGGTATTGCTCACGCGAACGGAGACCGTCACCTCCTGAGGGGCGGTCAGGTCCGTGGGGGTAGCCTCCACAGAAAATTCAATGGGATCGCCGGCAGCCTGCGCGGAAACCAAACCAAACATACCCACCAGCAGGCAAAGCAGCGTCAGAACCAGGAAAAATTTACGATTTTGTCGGGCAAAAGTCATGCCCCACCCTCCTTTCCATGCGGCAAATAAGCACCGCAGCGGAAGATACATATCCACTTTGCATTTTAATGCACAAATGTCCTCCTGTCAAGCAAAGGGGCAGGAGGACACGGATTTTGAAGGCAAAAACGGGAAACTTTTTACATTTCTTCCCGCAGCGCCGCTATATGCCGGTAGGATTCGGCCAGAATGGTCCTGTCCTGGGTATAGCTCACGCGGGTCAGAGCGTCATCCTTATCGTAAAAGCCTCCGTCCGTAAAATCTTCCCGGGGATTGGGCGCGCAATGGTTTTCATCCGCTTCCATCAAATACCACAGCACCTGGTTGCACACCGGCTTTTTGCGAGTCACGGAATAGAATTCATACTCCGTTTTTCCTGCAATACCCAGCACACGGGCCTGCACGCCCGCTTCCCGCCGCACACGCGCCAAAGCCACCTCCCGGCTGTTTTCTCCTTCCGGTACAATTCCCTTGGGCAATACCCATTCGCCCTTTTCATTTTTCAGCAGCAGCACCTGTTCACGAAAGAAAACGACGCCGCCTGCGCAATTGCGGTACAGCACGAAAAACCCTCCTCACCCGTCCTGCAGACAGGATGAAATACTCCAAATATAGATTTTTTACATCCGCATAATAAATGTATATTCCACGCAAATGCTCCATTTCCTTCTTACGGCGCAAAATTCAACGCCTGATCGCTGCTTTGCACCTCGATAAAGGAATCCGGCACCTGCCCTACAATGATGGATTCGGCAATGAGCACCTGCGAGGCAAACGATACCTGCTCGGCGCCCCGGGGCAATACCAGCCTTACAGTAGTTCGCATGGACAAAAAAATCTTATGCCGGGTCTGGTTGATCCCGGCGGATTCAAACTCGCTTAAAAACTCCGCTGTCACCGCGCCCACCGGCACCAGTTTTACCTGCACTTTCGGCCCCATGGCCGCAAAAAAGGGAATACCCAGCGCCGCCCCCAAGGGAATGCTCACCGTTTCGTTTTCTGCATGAGACAGTTTTTCCTGCGCAAGCAAAGCTGTCATGGTAGCCAGTTCATTCATCCTGACGGCATCCGCCTGAATCATGGTGATGCTGCCGTTTTCGCCCGTGCGGACGGTCACCAGTTCATCGTACACCTTCTGCCCGCTGAGCGCTTCCCGCACCGAATCGTTCATCCGGTCCACCGCCATCGCCTGCACCCTTGCCTGCGCCATGGACAAAATAACGCTCTCCAGATTTCTTTCCAGCGCCAGCACCAGCATGAAGAGCAGCAAAATAATGAGCAGCACCCGCCTGAGAATTCTCCCGCCCCTTTTTCCTCGTCCTTCTCTTTTTCTTCTTTTGCCCCGTTTTTCACTGCATTCCCCATCTTGGGGAACAAAAGCGCATGGCTGCATCGTTCTTTTCATATCCGTCGTCTGCATTTTTACACCTCCTGACAGATTGTATGCCGTCAGCAGGCTGTCTTTTCCGCACAGTTTGTGCTATACTACATCCGAGAGAGGATTTTCCCTTATTTTTTCGTTGTTTTTCCTTTATTTTTCAGTCCTTTCTCTGCGAGGTGAAACACATTGAGAAACCATTTTGGCAAAACGCCCTTCACGCCATATGTCCGTCCCGCCAACGAAAACAACGGGGCTTCTTTTTCCAACCCTTCCGCTCCCTATGAAGGCGATCCGTACGCCAACGCCCTGTACCCGGATACAAACGGTGAGATGGGCGATACCCGCTTTTACCGCCAGGAAGATGTAAATGCGCAGGAAGCGCCCTACGATGCAGCCTATGAAGCAGCGGAAAACGAAATCCCTGTTGATGAAGAAGCTGCTTACACCGATCCATACGGGTATTACGGGTACGATGCCGATATGCCAAATGCAGATGACGGCGCATACGTAAATCCCTGCGCTGCCCCTGAATACAGTCAGGATTACGTCCCCTATGAACCCTATGATTCCGGTGCGGAAGAGGCATTTGCCAAGCCTGCGAAACGCACCATTTTCAAGCCCCGCTCCAGAAAACCTTCCTTTATTCTGACCGTTATCGTCAACAGCCTGCGGCTGCTCATGCTGCTGGTCCTCATTCTGGGTCTTTCGGGCGTCGGCACGGTGGTGGGCATTGCCCGCGCCTATGTGGACACAGCGCCCAATCTGGACCTGGCCGCCATTGACGATCAGGCGCAGACCTCCTTCATATACGACGCCAAGGGCAATTTGATCACCGAATACAAGGGCACGGAAAACCGCGTCATGGTGTCCATTGACGAAATGCCGCAGATGCTGCGTCACGCATTCGTCGCCGTGGAAGACGCCCGTTTTTATACCCACAGCGGTGTGGACCTGAAGAGAATCGTGGGTTCCTTCATCACCAATTACCTCACCGGCTCCCAGCAGGGCGGCTCCACCATCACCCAGCAGCTGATCAAAAACACCGTGCTCACCAACGAGCGCAGCTACAAGCGCAAAATTCAGGAAGCGTATCTGGCGCTGCAGTTGGAAAGCCGCTACAGCAAGGACCAGGTTCTGGAAAGCTACCTGAACACCATTTATCTGGGCGAGGATTACTACGGCGTGAAAGTAGCCGCCTACGGCTATTTCGGCCGGGAAAACCTGAACGATCTGACGCTGCGTGAATGCGCCATGCTGGCCGGCACCTGCAACAGCCCCTACTACTACAATCCCCGCCGCAATTACTTTACCCGCGAAAGCGCGGAAACGGATTACGCCGCCATTACGGACAACCGCACCGATTATGTGCTGCGCTGCATGTATGAAAACCAGTTCATCACCAGAGAGCAGTACGAACAGGCGCTCAATCCCGCCTCCGCCAACGTGCTTCGGGAATCCCCCGAAAGCAAGGAACTGTACCCCTATCCCCACTATGTGGAATACGCGGTGCGGGAAGCCGTGCAGATTCTGCTCAAACTGAACGGACTGGAAAATACCTCCCAGAACCGCAACAAAATGGAAAGCGAACTGCGCACGGGCGGCTACAAGGTTTTCCTGGCGCTGGACACCGAAATCCAGACCATCGTGGAAAACACCCTGTACAACTATAAAAGCTATCCAGCTCTTCGCGACCCGGGCGACAATGTATACCGCGCCCGCAATTCGGACGGCACCTATGATGAAATTCCCCAGCCCCAGGCAGCCGCTGTGGTCATGGACTACCGCACCGGCGAAGTGAAAGCCATTGTAGGCAGCCGCACCCGCCCCACCCAGCGCAAAACCTTGAACCGCGCAACGGATATGAACATGCCGGTGGGTTCCTCCATCAAGCCCATCGCCGTGTACGCCCCCGCCATTGAACTGGGCGCAGGCGGCGGCACCATATTGTACAATATGCCCCTGCCCATTACCGGCTGGCGCGGCTCGGACGGCAAGGACACCTGGCCCAAGAACTACGGCGGCTCCTCCTACCGGGGCCCCGAAACCCTCAGAAAAGCGCTGACCAAGTCGGACAACACGGCCGCCGCCTATGCCCTGATGAACTTTGTGGGCGTGGAACGGGCATCCGATTTCCTGCTCCGCATGGGCGTCAGCAACGACCGCATCAACCGCACGCCTTTCGGTGTGGCGCTGGGTTCCAGCGGCATTACGCCCTTTGAAATGACGGCTGCCTTTTCCACCCTGGGCAACGGCGGCGTGTATCAGGAGCCCATCACCGTGCTTGGCATCTTTGATCCCGACCTTTCTCCCATTTACGATGCGCACCAGCAGCAGGAAAGAAGGCAGGTATTCAAGCCCTCCACGGCTTACCTGACGGTGGACATCTTAAAGGACGCCGCATCTTCCTCCGGTACCGGCAGCGCCGCCCGCATCAAGGGGCAGACGGTGGCCGGCAAAACGGGCACCAACTCGGACCAGAAGGGCGTATTCTTCTCCGGCCTTACGGGCTGGTACGCCGGCAGCGTGTGGATCGGTCACGACAACTATAAGGCCCTTTCCAGCAAAACCACGGGCGGCAACAGCGCTGCAAAGCTGTGGCAGGCTTTCATGAGCGAGATCCATAACCAGAAGGGACTTGGCGACCGGGACATCATGGAAGGCGATCCCTCCGATTACGGTCTGGTAAAGGTCACCACCTGCGCCGTCAGCGGCCAGAGAGCCACCGACGCCTGCAAGCTGGACCTGATGGATTACGGCACGGTGACCGATTACTGGCCCAAGGACACCGCGCCTAATACCTACTGCCAGATGCACGTGAACGCCACGGTGTGTTCCGCTTCCGGTATGCTGGCAAGCAATAACTGTCCCGCCACCCAGCGCAGCAACCGGTCCATCACCGTCATTCCCCAGGGCCATCCCCTGTACCAGTTCATCGGCACTTCCTATCAGGGCGTGCTGACGGATTACCTGGGCGAATCTGCCTCCGTCCGTCTCACCAGTGACGCCAACACCAATGCGGCGCTGCTGGGCGGCAAGAGCTGCACGCTGCACCAGAACGGACAGACCCTGCAGCAGAACACCGCCAATGCGCTGCTTCAGGATGCACAGACGCTGCTTTCCTCGGCACGACTGCTGCTTTCCACCGTCAGTCCCGATCACTGGGCCTACAGCCCTCTGGCAGACGCCATCCGCAATCTGGAAAACGTAGCCGCCTCTTCCCCGGACGTGAATACATTGGCCACCGCCATGACCATGCTGACCCAGGCCATGGCCAATGTACAGTAAAATCCCACAGACACAAACAAAACCATTCAGGCACGGCAAAAGCCGTGCCTTTTCTTGTGCGTCCCAACTGTTTATGGTAAAATGACACGAATTGGTAGACCGTCTGCGCAAAACAACCCGTTTTTCACTCAACCGACAGTTGATTTAACCCCATTCAACCGCAGGTACGTGTTTTTTGCTCCACAAAAGCACTATGATAATTTCGAAAGGAGACGTACCATGGACCAGATCAAAATCGGAAAATTCATCGCCGCCTGCAGGAAGCAGCAGCACCTGACCCAAATGCAGCTGGCGGAAAAACTGAACATCACCGACCGGGCCGTATCCAAATGGGAAACAGGTAAATCCCTGCCGGATGCCGCCGTGATGCTGGAACTGTGCAGCGTTCTCCACATCACAGTCAATGATTTACTGAACGGGGAGGTTGTTCAAGTGGAAAACTACAACAAAGAAATGGAAAATACGCTGCTCGAAATGGTGAAGGAAAAGGAGCAGCACGACAAGCAGCTGCTGATGCTGGAATGGGTGATCGGCATCCTGTCCGCGCTGGTTCTGCTTATTTCCGCCATGATCGGCGCGCTGGCACCCATCGAAAAAGAGTGGGTGAGAGTGGTCATCGTGTTCGCAGGCCTCATTCCTGCATTTGTCGGTTTCTTCTTTGCTCTCAAGATCGAACAGGTGGCCGGTTACTACGAATGCAAAGCATGCGGCCACAAGTACGTCCCCACCTATAAAGCCGTGAACCTGGCGCCCCATATGGGCAGAACCCGCTATATGCGCTGCCCCCAGTGTCAGAAAAAATCCTGGCAGAAAAAAGTACTGAGCAAGCAGTAACGCCTTTCCTTATCAAAGAAATCGTTAAGTAAAAATCAAAAAACAAAAAAACAAAAAACAACCGACCTGTGCTTTCACAGGCCGGTTTTGTTTATTTGCTTCAGCGAATTTTGAGGGGATTGGTCCAGGCGCGGCGGCCCAAGGCATCCACCACGGTGGCGCGCACATAACGGGTGCCCTTGGGCGGATCGGAATAGGCTTCGGTCATGGTGGCGCCTTCCTCCGCATACCACTTGCGCAGGGGATAGCGCAGGGTCACAAACTGGATGGATTTGACGGGGCTGCACTTTACAACCACCCTGCCGTCTTCCTCATAGAAATCATAAATTTCCGGGCCGCAGGAAGCGTAGAATTCGCCCTTTTCCAGTGCATCCAGAATGCTGGCGGCGTCATTATCGCTGCTGACCATCACCCAGCCCTTGCAATGCTGGTTCATGGGATGGCCGTCATCGGTGGCCACGCCCCACATTTCGTTGCCGTCGTCCCAGGCTTCGTCCCAGTAAGGGGCGTTATCGTCCAGACCGTTGTCCATCACGCAGCCGGTGTTCCACACTTCCATGCCGAAGTTGCCCTTCAGGTCCTTAAAATCCTGATAGGTGGTGCAGCTCCATTCGGGATGGGCGTAGATGGTTTTGAGGCCCCAAGTGTGCATTTCGTCGATCATCTGCTGGGCGTCCTTGCAATCTTCGTGATCGCCGAACCATTCTGCCTTTACATCCTGTCCGGGCGTGCGGGAATCATGGGGCACACCCACGCCCACCACATGGATGCAGATGGGCTTGTCCTGCGCAGGGCCGGGCATGCCCATATCGCGCTCGATGCCGGAGAGCATGGTCATAGGCACATCGGCATGGTTCACATGGTTGAAAATGTTATGATCGGTCAGCGCCATGAAGTTGTAGCCTTCTTCATGATGCAGACGAATCACTTCTTCGGGGGTGCCGCTGCCGTCCGAACGGGTGGTGTGGCAGTGCAGCGCGCCCTTGAGGAAGGGCTTGTTCTTTTTGAATGCAGCTTGACGGTTCATCCTGAGTATTCCTCCATATTATGAAATTCGTGTCTATTTACGGTTCGTGCCGCGCAGTTCCTTCATGCGCTTTTGATATACATCCTTCCTGGCTACGCTGAAGCCGAAGAAACCCAGCGCTTTCCCCAGTTCATAATAGGTACCGTGGCTGTAGGCCAACAGATCCGCCCGATCCAGCGCAATGCGACCGGATTCGTCCCAAAGATCCTCCCTTACACCCATGCTCACCACGCGGCCGATAAACAGATCATGGCTGCCAAGGGGCGTCATGCTTTCCACTTTACAGGCCAGATACAAAGGACTCTCGGCCACAGCGGGCGCATACTGCATACCTTCCGCTTCCACGCAGGTAAGGCCGCACTTTTTAAGTTTATCCTCATCCCGCCCGGAGCGCACGCCGCAGTAATCCAGCGCCTGCATCATATCTTTTCCGCACAGGTTGATCACAAATTCGCCGCTGTCCCGGATAATATCGTGGGAATAGCGCCCGGGACGGATGGACACCGAGCACATAGGCGGAATGGTATTGACCGTACCTGCCCAGCCCACCGCCAGACCGTTTGGACGGATGTTTTCGCCCGCACAGGTGACCAGCACGGGCGGCACAGGGGATAAAAGCGCCCCCGGCTTCAGCTTCACAAATGCCATAAAGATTATTTCTCCTCACACATTGCCCGAAGGCTTTCGGCGGCGGCTTTTCCGGCAATCAGCCCGGTCGCCCAGGCAAAGAGCAAATTGAACCCGCCGCATTCGCCGTCCACATTCAGCACTTCGCCTGCGGCATACAGCCCGGCATGCAGCCGGCTTTCCATGGTGGCGGCATCAAATTCCTTCGTATCCGCACCGCCATGCGCCACCTGCGCCGTATCCAGCCCCTTTACGCCCGTAACGGGCAATACAAAATCGCTGAGCAGGCGGGCCTGTTCCCGAAGGCTCTTTCCCTTCTGGCAAATCACCTGTCCAAGCACCCGGGGCAGAAGCCCTGCATACAGCGCTTCCCCCTGCAAATATGCCGCCCTCTCTTTCAGCAGCGCATACACATTTTCCGTATTCTCTCCGGGCAGCACATGGGGATGCATTTCATGGCTGTGACGGCGTTTGCACAGCGCCAGCAGCGGCGAAAAATCAATGTGCAGCGTATCGCCCTTTTTCGCCGCGCGGCCCAATTGCATAGCGCACACGCCGCTGACGCCCGTTTCGGAAAAGAGGATCTCGCCCTCGGTCATTTCCACACACTTTTCGCCATTCTTACCCTCTCTGCACAAAAGCAGCCGGACAGGCGCACGCAAGCCCTTCAATGCGCCCAAACCCTTCATATCGCACACAATGGGCGTCAGGGCAGGCGCGGGCGCAAAAATGCGGTGTCCCATGTTTTCCAGCAGATGATAGGAATCCAGCCCCAGTTTGCCGCCGGCAGGGGACCCGCAGGCGATGATCACCTGATCTGCACGGAATGCATCCGTTTCGGTATCGATGCGGAAGCCTTTTTTGCCATACCCCACAGAAGTCACCTTCTGCTCGCACAGCATATGGACACCCAGCCTGTCCGCATAAAAACGGAGGGCGTCCAATACGCTGGCTGCCTGTCCGGTGGCAGGATATACGCGGCCGTCTTCTTCGCTTTCATCCGCAATGCGAAGCCCTGCCCGATCAAAAAAGGCACGGACATCCTGACGGGTGCACGTTTCCAGCACCCGGTCTGCAAAAGCAGCATCGCCGAAATACACATTGTCCCCGTCGTTCATCAGGTTGCAGCGGCCGTTGCCGCTGGCCAGAATTTTCCGGCCCGTACGCGATGACGCCTCCAGCACAGTGACCCGTGCCCCGGGAAAATGTTCCTTCGCACCGCAGGCTGCGGCATAGCCCGCCGCACCGCCTCCAATGACCAAAATATCCTTCATGGACACATTCCTTTCAAAAGCCGCCTTATCAGCCCCGCACAGCCGGGGCCGGGTAAGTCTTTCTTTTCCCTGAGGCACAGCGCATATGCCCGGCACAGCTGCCGGTGCAGATGGTTGATATCCGCCCACTTGAAAGAAGCGGACAGCAAAATGCGTCTGGCAAAATCCGTATTTTCTTCCTGCTCGCTGTTTTTGTCCAGCAGGCGGGCAAGGGATATGAGCGGCAGCGTTTCATCCGTAACCAAGACGCTGGTTTCATGCCGGGCGTCCTTTAGCACAAGCTGCCATTTTTCCCGCGTCAGGTCAATGGCCCAGAGGTTGTTTTCCCGCCCGCGGGGGACCGTACAGTATCCGCAGGCAGCAAGCGCTTTTTGCATCTCATCACACATTTTGGGGTTCCGTACCGGAAAATCCGTCACATACAGATGCGTGCCTTCCCGGTCCAGATGTAAAAAGCAGTTCCTTCCCAGAATCTCAAGCAGCTCCCTGCGCAGTTCCCGATCAGCCATTTTGCGCAAACCGGAGGGTCAAATCATGCACGGCGGAAAAATTGCCCTGCATATCCAATTGATACTGCAGTTCCACCTGTCCCTGACCCTTATCCACCTTCCAGTACACCCGCGTGGCAAACACGCCCATGCGCAGATTGCCAAAGGGCGTATGGTAGTACCCCTCAAAGCGATGATCCTTTTCAAACACCATGGTGGTGCCGTATTCGCCCACCCGCTGCATGGTGACCCTTTTATCCTGCATATCCATGCGGATTTTCTGCTTGGCGCCGCCGTCGGGATCGGTTTCTTCGTAATCCAGCCGCCAGCCGTCTCCCACAGGAGAAAGACGGCCCATGGTCATCAATTTCACGGCGTCCATTTCATCGCCGTTATCCATAGCGCGGTTTTTGCCTGTCACCGAAATCAGCACGGGAATGCTCTGGGGTTGCAGATTTTTTTCATCCATTGCCATTGATACCGTCATCCTGTCAAAAGGTTGTTGGGAAAACACAATATTCCATGTTCATTATACATGGTTTGCGCCCCAGGTACAAGCAGCAATTCCTGCTCTTTTTCCTTCATTTTTCCCCGCATTTTCCCTCCTTTTTTTCAAAACACGGCCGGAAAGAAACCGCATCCCTCATCCTCCTTGTTGACACCCGCGCCCTGTAAGGTGTAAAATAAAGTGTTGGCTATTCCATTGATTCAAGACCTGATTGAAGAGGTGCTTTTTACCATGATCCGCAACGATATCCGCAACATTGCCATCATTGCCCACGTTGACCACGGCAAGACCACGCTGGTGGACCAGCTGCTCAAGCAGGGCGGCGTTTTCCGTCAGAACCAGCAGGTGGACGACCGCGTAATGGACTCCAACGCCCTGGAACGCGAACGCGGCATTACCATTCTGGCCAAGAACACCGCCGTGTACTATAACAACACCAAGATCAACATTGTGGACACCCCCGGCCATGCCGATTTCGGCGGCGAAGTGGAACGCGTGCTGAAAATGGTGGATGGCGTTTTGCTGCTGGTGGACTCCTTTGAAGGTCCCATGCCCCAGACCCGTTTTGTGCTGCAGAAGGCACTGAGCCTGCAATTGCCCGTTTTGATCGTCATCAACAAGGTGGACCGTCCCGACGCCCGCTGCGACGAAGTGCTGGACGAAATTATGGACCTGCTCATCGAGCTGGATGCAGATCCCGAGACGCTGGATCGCCCCATCGTGTACGCTTCCGCCCGCAAGGGTACCGCTACGCTGGACCTGAACGAGCCCAGCGAAAACATGGTTCCCCTGTTTGATACCATTCTCAAGTATATTCCCGCTCCCGAAGGCGATATGGAAGGCCCTGCCCAGGTGCTGATTTCCACCATCGACTACAACGAATATGTGGGCCGCATCGGCATCGGCCGCATCACCCGCGGTACCCTGAAGGAAAACACCATGGTGGTGCGCTGCAACGCGCTCAGCGACAAGGTAACGCCCCCCTGGCGCCTCACCGGCCTTTCCTGCTATGAAGGCCTCAAGCGCATGCCCGCACCCACCGTCAGCATGGGCGATATTGTAGCCCTGACCGGTCTGCCGGATATCGAAATCGGCGATACGGTGTGCGATCCTACCTGTGTGGAAGCACTGCCCTTTGTGGCCATCACCGAACCCACCGTCAGCATGACCTTCTCCGTCAACGATTCTCCCTTCGCCGGCAAGGAAGGCCAGTTTGTAACCAGCCGCCATCTGCGCGCCCGCCTCTACCGCGAACTGGAAACGGACGTTTCTCTCCGCGTGAAGGACGGCTCCACCCCCGATTGCTTTGAAGTATGCGGCCGCGGCGAACTGCACCTGTCCATCCTCATTGAAAACATGCGCCGCGAAGGCTATGAATTCCAGGTGAGCAAGCCGCAGGTGATCATGAAGGAAGAAAACGGCGTGAAGATGGAGCCCATCGAACGCATGGTGGCGGACGTGCCCCAGGCCTACGCCGGCGCGGTCATCGATAAGATCGGCCGCCGTCGCGGCACGCTGGAAAGCATGGCAGGCGGCGACCGCGTGCGTCTGGAATTCCTGGTTCCCTCCCGCGGCCTGTTCGGCTACCGCAGCGAATTCATGACCGATACCCGCGGCGAAGGCATCATGAGCGCCGTGTATGACCATTACGAAGAATTCAAGGGCGAAATTCCCCACCGCAATGTGGGCGCACTTGTCTGCTACGAAACGGGCGAAGCCACCCAGTATGCCCTGTTCTATGCCCAGGAACGCGGCAGCCTCTTCATTTCCGGCCAGACCCCCGTGTATGCCGGCATGATCTGCGGCGAAAGCAACCGCCCCGGCGACATCGTGGTGAACGTGTGCCGCACCAAGCATGTGACCAACATGCGCAACGCATCCGCCAGTGAAGACAGCATGCGTCTGGTGTCCGTGCATCCTCTGACGCTGGAAGAATGCATGGAATTCATTGACGATGACGAACTGCTGGAGATCACCCCTGTTTCTCTCCGTATGCGCAAGCGTACGCTGAGCCACGAGCAGCGCGCCAAGTCCCTCAGCAGACTGAAGAACCAGCAGGGTTAATCCAGTTTTTTGCCGGGAAGGAGAAAAACGCATGTACCTGTTTGTCTGTACAGGCAACACCTGCCGAAGCCCCATGGCAGAGACTTTAAGCAGGCATCTGGGCCACAGTGCCCTGTCCTGCGGGCTCTATGCTTCAGCGGGCAGCAGCGCCTCCTCCGGCGCCATGCATGCCATGGCAGCAAGGGGGCTGGACCTTTCTTCCCACCACGCACAGCCAGTTTCCGAAACGCTCATGCGGCAGGCGGACAAAGTAGTGGGCATTTCTTCCCGCCACGCCATGGCGCTGCAAAGCCTTTTTCCGCAGTATGCGGATAAAATCACAGCCATGCCCGTGGACATTCCCGACCCCTTCGGCGGGGATGACGATGATTACATGGCCTGCGCAGAGATGATCGAAGAAGCGTTAAAGAAGCTGTTTCAAACCCGATAAAAGAAAACATCCGGCTTTTTTCACACCCAACAGGTTGATTTGTTGGGTGTGTTCTTGTATATGCTGCAGCCGCATGGTAAAATGAACAGACAGAGAAACTTGAATTTGTCTAACTGTTTATATCCCAATCTATGTGAGGTAGACAATGTTTAGTATAACACATGAAGATGTTGCATCCATTTTGCAGGACTATGGAATCGTAGCTGGAATAAGTAATATTTCCGAACTGCAACGCTATCACTATGAGCGTGATGACCCTGATTCAAAAGAAGTACGACTCATTGTTAGAGTCGATTTAGAGGATACTTCAGTACTTGTAATACGGTTTAAAAACGAAGAAGATGTTACCTTAGAACTTATTGAATGCCAAAGTCAGTTTGCCGCTACGCTGAAACAGAACAATATTCTTACCCCAACCCAATACCAAGCAAACGGAAAATATGCTAATTGGTATTCCATTGGCGGTTATGATGTCATTGTAACTCTTGAGCAATTTGTTGAGAACGAAATCACAATCGTTGATGAAGTTATTGCGAGAAAAACGGGTGAGCTACTCGCAAAAACGCACACAATTGCCGAACAGTATAATCTACATATAGAAAATGATGTTCTTTTTAACCCATTTACGCATAACGATTTGTTCGCTTTTGATACATTCGTGTCATTAGGGCCTACGCTCGAAGGTGATGATAAACTTCTCTTTAGTAGGATTGTTGATACATACAACTCATATATGGAAATTCTTGCACCGCTAAAGAAGTATCCACAGTATGCCGTGCAAGGAGATATTAGCGAGTGTAACTTATATCTTACCGAATGGGGCGAAGTAGGTATCTTCGATTTTAATAGGTCTGGAGATAATATCCTTTTTTGCGATGCCATTATGCAAGCCATCTTTGAAGCAAGACTTATGGATTATCCCAAGGACAAAGAAGATAATTTTGAATCCAAAATATTGGAGTCTTTTTTTGCTGGATACTGTTCTGTGCGAAGTTTTACAGCAGAGGAGCAAAAGCTGTATCCATATCTCTGTGCAATTATTGATGCGTTTTGGAGTTCCGATATTCGATGGAACGAAGATAGTTTGCTGAATGCGTATGAATCAGGAGATGCTAAAAGTGTTCGGCGATGGCTG
>JAFYLS010000006.1 GCA_017550035.1 Clostridia bacterium | reverse complement strand
CAATGGCCTGCGGACCCACAGAGGATACCAGCGAGGTGGACAGCACGCCGATCATATGAATGGCAAACTGGTCCAGCAAAAGGGGGTAGAACATGTTCAGAATTTCTTTGGTGGTGAACATGTCGCTGTCGAACAGTTTACGAAGCCAACCGTTGAATTTGCCCATGGGGCCGCGCGCAGGCATGGTTTCAGACATAATGCGCACCTTCCTTAAGCATTGTTTTTCAGTTTACATTATACTGCAACTTTTCCAGAACGCAATCGGAATTTACGCCTTTCGCCCCACATTTTTTTATTCTCCCAAAGAAAAGAAAAAATACTTTTCAACCGTCCGGTAACTTTCCCTGTTTTCCCGTCCGGCACAGGGATATTTTCTGTCTGCATGGAAAAAACCGCTGTTTTTAAGTCGAAAGTGTTTACTTTGTGTTAAATTATGATATACTGAAAGATGCCCCTTTCTGCCTTCGGCAAGGGACATCGGCATAAATCATACGCTGCACACATGTGTTTTCTTCCATATAGAAAGGATGACCGAATTTCATGAACGGAAGCCGCAACCGCTATACCAGTGCACCCCTGCACAGCCTGAAAAATAAAAAAATGCCGCAGCAGCAAAACACTCAGCCCCAGGCGCAGCCTCAGGCTGATTTTGCCCAGCCGCAGCAGCCCCTGCAGCAAAATACCCAGCAGCCCTACAACCAGCAGAACAGTCACTTTGCCCCTCAGCAGCAGGGCTATGCACCGTATCAGCAGCAAAATCCCTACGGCTATCAACAAAACGCATATCAGCAGAAAGATCCCTATGGATACCAGCAAAACGTCTGGCAGCAGCCTTATGCCGCCGCACCCGCGCAGAATATGCAGCCTGCCCCCCGCCCCGCACAGCAGTCCAAGGGCGAAAAACCCTTCATGTGGCTGGTCGGCGTGGTTACGCTGCTGCTGCCGCTTCTGTTCATTGCAGCGCTGATCATCGGCAATGTGGTTGTGCACGGTGTGTTCATTGCAGGCGCACTGGGCGTCATTCTGACGCTGCTCATTGCCCGTCCCTTCAATAAAAACGCCCGCTATACTCTGGCGTTCATTTACGCTGCACTCATCGCGGTCATGGCAGTGGCACTGTTTTTCGCCCTGCCCGCGCAAAGCCGCACCCAGCCTGCATCCGCAGGGCTTGACCCCCAGGCGCTTTTCGGCGGCAGCAGCGCACTGGAATCCGTATCCGGTGTGCAGTATAACCAGCCGGAAGATCCGAACGAACCGCTTGCCGGCAGCGTTCCTCAGCCGGAAGGCACCGCGGTGCCCGTCGTTTCCGCCGCGCAGATGCGCCTGAACACCTTCATGAATTTCTGGGCGGAAAGTCAGCTGGATTCCATGCTGGATCTCGCGCTCCCCAGCTGGGTCAGCAATCAGGAAAATCCCAAGTCCGAACTGTTCATTTTGCTGGCCAACCGTACGCCCATCAGCTATACCGTGGAAACCATCTCGGGCAGTGATGCGGATACTTCCCGCACCGTCACGCTGACCGTGCTCATTGATAAAAAGAACACTTCCGATCCTGCCTATTACCAGATGCAGGTGCTGATGCTGCGCATCAACGACACCTGGTATGTGGATCCCAACAGTCTGGGCGCCACCAAGATGTCCACGACCCCCCAGCCCGGCGACCAGGAGGCAGGCACCATTCCCTTTGTTCCCACTCAGGCGCCCACCGAAGCGCCCACCATGTCCGCCAACACCGTGCTTTATTACAATCCGGACGGCGGCAGCTACTACCACGGCTCGGAAAACTGCTCCCGCGTGGCAGCAGAATACCTGCCCCTCACACCCTTCTATTATTCCGATCTGAACAGCACCAAATATAAAAATCTGCTGGCCTGCAACAAGTGCGACGCCCCCGCCCGTCCTGTCATTACGGGATATTGATGCCTTTTGGAAGGGCCTGCGCATGCCAGGTCAATCCGTGGGCGCAGATTAAATGCACTTGCTTGACCCCCGCTCCAAAGCGCACCGCACTGTCTTCGCGCAGCGCCTGCTGCATGGCACTGTGAAGCTGCAGCAGCAATTCCTTTACATGTTCCTGCGGGAGAAACCCATCTTCTTCTCCGGACAACGGCGGAAGCCACGAAAACACCTGCACCAGATTTTCCCGCAGCACCTGCGCCGTTTCCATACAGGATGCCAGCACTTTTTCCGCCTGCTCCCGGCTTTGGGTCCCTTCATCCAGGGCAATAAAACAATCCAGCATTTGACTGCTCAAAGAAAACAGAAAATCATAGCTGTCTTTCATGGCGTTTAGCTGCCGTTGATTCCCCGTCAGGCGAATCTGCATCTGAGGTGCAGACCATACCTCCACATCCGTTTCCACCTGATGGTACTGCAGCAGGTTCTTTTGTACAGCGGCTGCTTTTTCCCGGGTATCATAGGCGGCAGCCGCCACGGCATACCCATCCGCAGCGGTATATGTGTATCCGCCCGCCCCTCTTGCGCGGAAAGTATCCGCAAGCGTCAGGGCCTCTGTTTCCGTACCGTTGCTCAGCAATCTGAGAACGTACCAGTTTTGTTTCGGAAATACATATTCTTCGCTGATCACGACCATATCTTGTTCCTTTTCCGGAGAAGGAAACAGCAGTTCCACTTTGGTTTTCAAAGCAGGTGCATACTGCACTGCCAAAGCCGCTGTCAGCAGCAATACAACCAATAGCAAAAACCGCAACACGAATTTTTTTCGTCCGCGCTGCACCCGGTAGCGCCTTTTTCTCACATAGGTTGGATTGGGCGAAGCCATCTCATTGATCCTCCTTCTGTTTCCATACACCATATGCATGCACCGTTTTTTTCATACCGCCTGCATGCAGGAGAAATATCCCTGTGATTACAAAGCGAACCCATGATAGAAGGGAAGCGTGAAGCCTGTATGAAATACCATATTGATACCATTCCGGTATGGGACGCCTTTAAGCAGAAGAAGCACTGCCCCCTGTGCGCCCTGAAATACAAGGTAGAACTGACCGATGTGGACCGCTGTCTGGGCGGCTCGGTCATGGAGCCGGATACCCGCATCCGGGTAAATGAAAAGGGCTTCTGCGCCCGGCATCAGGTGCTTTTGTACAATCAGCGCAACCGTCTGGGCCATGCGCTGATGATGCATACCCATCTGAAGCAGTCCCACAGTACGCTGACCCCCATGTTCGAAGCGGCCGAAAAAGCCGCCAAAGCCTGTGCCAACGCCCCCATCACCAAGAAGCTGATGGGCAACAAGGACGGCAAAGCCGCCCTCAAGGACGCAGCGCAGCGCATCCTTCACCATACGGAAAGCTGCCTGCTGTGCGAATCCATTGAGGAAAACATGGCACGCTACGCCTATACCCTGATGCACCTGTACAAGACGGACACTGCCTTCCGCAGTGCGTTCGCAGAAGCGGACGGTCTGTGCGTGCCCGACGGCGCCATGCTGCTGAAAATGGCGGCGGATCACCTTTCCGGAGAACTGCTCACCCAGTTTGCCCACGACCTGAACGTGCTGATGGAAAGAAGCCTTACCAAGCTGGAAGGGGATCTGGAATGGTTTACCCTGAAGTTTGACTACCGCAATCAGGACAAACCCTGGGGCGACAGCAAGGGTTCTCTGGAAAGAACGGCCAACAAACTGCGCACCTACTGCATCGGAGAGGAACCCATACAGGAATGAAACGAAGGCTTGCGATCACCATTCTGGTGCTGACCCTGTGCCTGACTTTGACGGCATGCCAGAGCGAAAATAAGGTTGCCCCCGCACAAACGCACATGCCTGCAGAAACTACCATACAGGCAAACACGCAGCAAAAGGCGGGGCATCACGCGCTGACGGTCAGGCTGTACTTTGGCTATCAGGACAGCGCTTACCTTGCCGCTGAAGAACGGCAAATCATCCCGGACGCCGGCACGTCACCGGAAAAAGCCGTGGTAGAAGCCCTGCTGGGCGGTCCTTCTGCCGATCAGGTGTCTCTGACTCCGCTTTTCCCGCCGGATACACAGGTGCTCTCCGTCACGGAAAAGGACGGCACACTTTTTGTCACTTTCAATGATGCGCTGCTGGGCCGCTACCCCGGCGAAAGCGGCGGCACGGGTAATGAAATGTATACCCTGCGGCGCAGGCTTTGTATGGCGTCACTGGTCAACACCCTGACGGAATACGGCTTTGGCAGCCGTGTGCAGGTATTGGTCCGGCAGGAAACGGAAGCGCTTACCTCCCTTCGCCTGCCCACATCCTTTTTCCGGGATACGGAGGACCCAACTCCCGTCGGTCCCATGTACCGGGATGAAACGGTGCTCTTTACTCCCTACAATACCGCCCACATGATTCTGGATGCCTGGATGAAGCGCACCCATGATACGCTCTACGGTTTTCTCTCTGCCTCCGGCAGCGACGGCAGTCCCCGCCCCGGACAGAACCAGGCCTATGACCAGTTTGACCTTGCACCTGTATTGATGCATTTTACCCTGTCCCCGGGCGTCATTTCCCCGGACGGGCTAAGCGCCGTGCTCTGCGCCGATCTTTTGATCGCGAAAGACGGGCAGGATACATTGATCACAGCATTTCCCTTGCGCCTGGTGAAGGAAAACAATATCTGGCGCATCCCATACGATCATCTGCAAACACTGTTCAATACCACTTACTGACAGGAAACGGAATGTTCTCCATGAAAAAATATCTTCGCCTTACGGCGCTGTGCCTGCTGCTGATGCTGCTTGCCGGCTGCGCTGCCCCTCAGGGAAATCCCCTGCCCTCGGAAACCGCCACGCTGCCGCCCGCCCGCGTGTCATTTGAAGCCCCCATCGGGCAGATGGACGCCAGGCGGGAAACCACCGTGCAATTGTACCTGCCTTCTTTGGACGGCACCCGTCTTATCGCCGTCAACCGCCGCATGGCGCTGGACCCTTACCGCCGCCATGCCGATCTGTTGGCAAACGCCCTGTTTGCCTATGACGGAGACGAAGCGCAGCCCCTGCCCCGGGCGCAAAACCTGTCGCTGCAGGGACCTATTGAAATCTCCTGCGGCATTGCCACGGTGAACCTGAGTGCACAGGCGCTGAACCTGAGCCATGAGGAACTCTACATCGTCTTTCAGTCCATTACCAATACCCTGTGCAGCTGCGAGGCTGTGCAGAGCGTGAATCTGCTCATCGCAGGGGTACAGCCCGGCCTGGATGTAGCCAGCGAAACCCCCGCCGGCGCATTGCATCTGAACCACACGGACGATATGACCACACTCTGGAGCCGCGCCCTTTCCCAGCGTAATGCGGCCGACGGCACCCGCCGTCTCAACCAGAACGTAACCCTATATTTCCCTGCTGCCGGCGGCATGGGCATTCTGTGTGAAAACCGCACGCTGGCTTTTTCCCAGATCACCCTGCCCCATATGGCATCCGTGCTGCTGGATGCCCTGTCCGAAGGCGCGAAGGTGCTCAGCGGCATACCCGCCTGTCCACCGTTGCAGCACTATCTCAGTGACAAAGTTGCCGTCAACGAAATATCCGGCGAACGGGTCATCACCCTTCGCTTTACGCAGGAATTCGGCAGTGCACTGTTGGAAAAGGGCATTACCCGCTCCTGCATGGCAGCCGCCCTCACCTATACCCTGACCACCTATCTCCCCGGCATTGCAGGCGTGGAAATGTACATCGGTGAAGAGAAGGTGCAATCCATCACCCCGGAAGGCACCTATCAGGGCGCCGGCGAAACCATTCTCTTCCAAAACGGCATCATGCGCAGACAGCAGTTTTCCATTTTCCTCTTGTCTCAGGCCAAACTGTACTTTGCTTCTGAAGACGGCACGCTCCAAAGCGTATACCGCGCCGTGCCATGGTATGAAGTGCCCAACGCCTACAACCTGCTTCTGGAATTGATCCGCGGCCCTCAGTATTACGATACAGGCAGCAACAGGCTTCGTGCCGTCATGCCGCCTTTTGCCGCCACGGGCGATATTCTGGGAACCTCCTATGCCGATAACAGCACCGCTCTTGTAAACTTTACCAACCGTTTCCACGACCTGTGCAAAGACCTGACGCCTCAGGAAGAGAGGCTGATGGTGTACGCCATGGTCAATACCCTCACCGAACTGGAAGGGGTCAGCGATGTGTGCTTCTTTATCGACAGCACACAGCCGGAACATTTTACAACCTCCATTTCCATTCCCGGCCGTTTCCTGCGCAATCCGGACATCATTGCTCCCTGACGTTTTCTGCACAATTCCGCACAACACACCCAAAAGGAGAATTTTCATGCAGCAGCATTCCATTACCCTGCTGGACGGCGCCATGGGCACATCGCTCTGGGAAAAAACCACGGATAAACAGCCCGTATGGCGATATAACATGCTCGCTCCCGATCTGGTCAAACAGGTTCATGAGGACATGATTGCCGCGGGCGCCCGGATCATTCTTTCCAACACCTTCGGCGCCAACGGTCCGGAAGTAAAACGCACACAATACACCGTGGAACAAGCCGTGCGTGAAGGGCTGCAGATTGCCAAAGATGCCGCCGGGGATAAAGCCAGGGTGCTGCTGGATATAGGCCCTCTCACAGGGCTTCTGGAACCCTACGGCGATATTGAAGAGGACGAGTGCGAAGAAATTTATACCGAAATGCTTTCTGCCGGCATGAAGGAAAAGCCCGACGGCGTATTTCTGGAAACCTTTATTGACCTGAACATGCTGTCTGTAGCAGCCAGATGCGCAGCCAAGTTTGATCTGCCTCTCTACCTTTCCATGAGCTTTGAAAAGGTAGGCAAAACCATGATGGGCAATTCGGTGCAGGACATGGTGGAGGAGCTTTCTCCGCTCCGCCCCGCCGCCATGGGTCTCAACTGCTCCATGGGTCCGGACCTTTGCCTGCCCGTTTTGAAAAGCTTCCGGGAATATACCGATCTGCCCCTCATTTTCAAACCCAATGCCGGGCTGCCGGTCATGGTGGACGGCAAAGCCGTAAGCCCCTATACCCCTGCCATGTTCAAGCAGGATATGGTACCCGCGCTGTCCATTGCTTCCTTTGTAGGCGGCTGCTGCGGCACCACCCATAAGCACATCCGGAAGTTGGAGGAAGCCCTGCAGGAAATGCAGCCTTGACGGCACCGGTACCGGGTGTTATACTGAATATGCTGAACATTCAAAAACCATAAGACAGGCATACACATCAAAGGAGTGGGAAGATGACCAAGTAATCCGCTGTTTGACAACACATCTTACTGCCCGCAGCAGGGTTTTGTTTGGTGTGGGGTGAAACCGGATTCTTGCTTTCCGCATGGTGCTTTTGCGCCCGTGTTTTCCTTGCAAGCCTCTGTTTCCCCTGCCCTCTGTCTGCGGGAAAACGGAGGTTTTTCTGATTCATGCTATCCGTACAGAATCTTTCCATTGTTCACGAAAAAGATTTGCGCCTTCTGATGGAAAACGTATGCTTTACCTTGTCAGGCAAGGACCGTCTTGCCGTCATTGGTGAAGAAGGCAACGGCAAATCCACCCTCATCAAGGCTATTTATGATCCATCCCTCATCAGTGATTACGCTTCAGTGACCGGCATTATTGCTGCTCCCGGCGAAAAAATGGGCTATCTTGCCCAGGAAATCCCAGCACAAAACACCTCTCTGACCGTATACGAATACTGCGCTTTGCATGAGCAGTTTCTCGCAGCCGATGCCAGACAGCTCAACGGTTTGTGCGCCCGGGTGCATTTGAGCACCGACACCGTGTACAGCATGCAGCCCCTTTCCACCCTCTCCGGCGGGGAAAAGGTGAAGCTGCAGTTGCTGCTCACATTGCTTAAAGAACCTACCATGCTGCTGCTTGACGAGCCCAGCAATGATCTGGATCTGTCAACACTGCGCTTTCTGGAGCATTTTCTGATCACCTGCGATCTGCCCGTGCTTTTCATCTCCCACGATGAAACGCTGCTTTCCCGCACGGCCACCTGCATTCTCCATCTGGAACAGGCGTACCATAAAACCACGCCCCGGTGGACTTTTTCCCGTACACCCTATGATGTGTACATGGAAAACCGGGAAAAAGCGCTGCAATATCAGGAACAGCAGGCTCAGAACGAAAGAAGGCAGGAACGCATCCGGCAGGAAAAGTTTGACCGTATCCAGCAGGCAGTGGAGCATGCGCAAAGCGCCATATCCCGTCAGGATCCCCATGGCGGACGGCTGCTGAAAAAGAAAATGAAGGCCGTCAAATCCCTGGAAAGGCGCTTTGAACGGGAAAAGGAAGACCAGACCCAGCGTCCCAACATTGAATACGCCATTGACGCCGCCTTTGAAGGGGACAATACCGTTCCCATGGGCAAAAGGGTGCTGGACTGGAACCTTGCCGTTCTCACTGTGGACGACCGGGTGCTGGCAAGAGACATTCATTTGCTCATGACCGGCCCGGAAAAAGTAATCCTGATCGGTGATAACGGCTGCGGCAAAACCACATTGCTCAAGCAGATCGCTTCTCACCTGCTCAGCCGCAGGGATCTTCGCGCCGTGTACATGCCCCAGCACTACGGCGATCTTTTAAGTGATGACCGGACTCCCGTAGAATTCCTGCACACAAGGGGCGATAAGGAGCAGCTGACCAAGGTGCGCACCTATCTGGGTGCACTGAAGATCACAAGAGAGGAAATGGAGCATCCCATCCGGGGTCTGTCCGGCGGGCAGAAGGCAAAGCTCCTGCTCCTTTCCATGATCCTGAAGGAAGCCAACGTGCTGATTCTGGATGAACCCACCCGCAACCTCAGCCCCCTTTCCGCGCCCGTGTTCCGGGAGATGATCACTTCCTTTGAAGGCGCGGTGCTCGCAATCACCCACGACCGGGTACTCATGGACATGTGGCCCGGACGCATCCTGCGTCTCACGGAAAAGGGCCTTATGCCCGTCAATAAAGAAGACATCCTGTAAATCCATACAAACGGAGGCAACCCATGTACGTTTCCAATGTTCCCCTCAGCCATGCCTGCAACACGTTCTATTCCCTGCAAAAGGGCGAAAAGCGCACCTTCCGCGGATATATGAAGCCCACCGTACAGGGTGCCTTTAACTGGCGCTTCACCTATCAAAACACGGTGGATTCCACCTGGGCCGATGGTCAATACAGCCGGGCCGATCTTCCGGGCGGGCATTTTCGCATCCTGCATGCCGGGGTGTGCGCCTGCGGCAAGGATCTGAACGTGCTGTCCGCACAGACTGTCTGTTTTGATCAGCACCCGGACAGGGAAGTGCAGCCGGGCGATATTGTCATCTCCGACTCTGTGCATCTTGCCATCCCCCAAGACGGCTATGTGATGTTTTCCTGGTGCATTGAAGCGCTGGAAGAAAAGTGCATTCTGCCCGCCACGCCGGACAGCCGCGCCCTTGTGTACATCGCCATGGATGAACAGGCGCAAACCGCGCCCCTTGATGCCTTCCACCTGCTGAACGAGGATGAGGAGGAGCCGGGCGTTTTGCCCTGCCTGTGGGAAGCGGAAAGGGAAAGCGTGACGCACAAAATGGCTTTCATCGGCGACAGCATTACCCAGGGCTGTCAGACCCGTCTGAACTATTACGAGCAGTGGGCTGCGCGCATCATCCGGGGACTTCCCCAAAATATCGCAGGCCTGAACATCGGTCTGGGTTATGCCCGGGCCCAGGACGCTGCCCGCAACGGCGCATGGCTGCGAAAGCTCAGGGATTTTGACGTTGTGAACGTGTGTCTCGGCGTCAACGACATTTTTCAGATGACCGAAACGGAAGACCATGCCGACGTACTGAGCCGCAATCTGGAAAACACCGTGCGTTTGATCCGGCAAAACACGCCTCATGCCAAAGTGGTGCTCTTCACCATTCCGCCCTTTTCCATGGAGGAAAAGGAGGAAGCCGTCCGCGAAAGCGTGAACGGGTGCATCCGTAAAACGGCACTGGGGGCAGACGCCGTGTTTGACATGGAAATTCTGGCCGTGCCGGATACCCGGGGAAAGGCCCGCTTCGGTGACCATCCCGACGGCGTGGGCGGCGCAGCCGTTGCCGGCGAATACCTGACCCATTTTCTTCCTGAGCATCAGCACCTGCTCTTTGCAAAAGCAAAATAACCCCATCAAAAGGAAACAAAAAAGCAGAGCTTCATGCTCTGCTTTTTTTCGTAGACACGTTACTTGTTATATACCTGCTCGATGGCCCGGCGGGTGATTTCCACAAACTTGGTAAAGCGTTCGGGATGATTGCGGCAGGAATGGGTATCGCGCAGGATGATCTCGGGATAGCCGCACTTGGCATCCGTCAGGCTTTCCACCATGTACTTTTCCACGGCGGCTTCGTCGAAATATTCGCCGGCCAGATGGGCGGGATTGGGTTTCCAGGTGAGGATATAGTCCTTTTTCAGTCTGCCGGCCATCTTGCCCAGGTTTGCCCAGGGGCAGGCTGCCACGCGGCGGAGGTTTTTGATCTTCAGCACTTCGTCCAGCTT
>JAFYLS010000005.1 GCA_017550035.1 Clostridia bacterium | reverse complement strand
GACATGAACGACCGTCAGCTCCGCTTCATCGTGGACGGCATGGGCGGCAAGGCCAACGGCACACCCCGCGAAGACGGCTTTGATATCACCGTTGCCAGTGAAATCATGGCTGTGCTGTGCCTGAGCAATTCCATCTCCGACCTGAAGGAACGCCTCAGCCGCATCATCGTAGGCTACACCTACGACGATCAGCCCGTCACCTGCGGCCAATTGAAGGCCCAGGGTGCCATGACCGCGCTTTTGAAAGATGCGCTCAAGCCCAACCTGGTGCAGACCCTGGAAGGCACCCCTGCCTTTGTGCACGGCGGCCCCTTTGCTAACATTGCCCACGGCTGCAACAGCGTGATGGCCACCAAGCTGGCCCTGAAGATGGGCGACTACGCCATCACCGAAGCCGGTTTCGGCGCTGACCTGGGCGCCGAAAAGTTCCTGGACATCAAGTGCCGTATGGCCGGTCTGACCCCCGCTGCCGTGGTGGTGGTGGCCACCGTCCGCGCCCTGAAGATGCACGGCGGCCTGCCCAAGACGGCACTCAGCAACGAAGACCTTGCTGCACTGGAAAAGGGCATTCCCAACCTGCTGCGCCATGTGAGCAACATCAAGAATGTGTACAAGCTCCCCTGCGTAGTGGCCGTCAACCGTTTCCCCACGGATACGGACAACGAAATCAACTTCATCATTGAAAAGTGCCATGAACTGGGCGTCAATACCGTGCTGTCCAACGTTTGGGCAGAAGGCGGCAAGGGCGGCGAAGATCTGGCCCGCGAAGTGGTGCGCCTGTGCGAAGAAGAAAAGGGCGATTTCACCTTCTCTTACGAACTGGAAGGCACCATCGAAGAAAAGATCGAAGCCATCGTGAAGAAGGTGTACGGCGGCCGCGGCATCATCGTGACCCCCGCTGCCAAGAAGCAGATTGACAGCCTCACCAAACTGGGCTTTGCCAACTGCCCCATCTGCGTGGCCAAGACCCAGTATTCCTTCTCCGATGATCCCACCAAGCTGGGCGCGCCCGAAAACTTCGACGTGACCATCAAGAACGTGAAGATCTCCGCCGGCGCCGGCTTCATCGTGGTGCTGACGGGCGATATTCTCACCATGCCGGGTCTCCCCAAAGTTCCCGCCGCCGAAAAGATCGACGTGGATGAAAACGGCAAGATCGTGGGTCTGTTCTGATTCCCGCATCAATACGCGCTGCCTCCTGACAGGAGAATTCCAAAGCGCGGTTTATCCGACAACAAAAAACGAGCGTCCGACCAAAGTGCCGGATGCTCGTTTTTGTATGGAACGATGGGAATTTTCCGAACCGCCCATTATATGAATGGCCGATGTACCTTCTTACCCTCCAAGCGCCAACATGTTCCCTAATGGGATTTCAAAACCAATTGCTTTATACATTTGCACATCACAATCTGCACAACCGACGGTAAGAGAAGCTGCACCACTCTGCTCAAATGCATAGGCAACCAGTTTTCGCGCAATGCCCTGATGGCGATATTCAGGTTGAATATAGAAATCTTCGAATACGCCGGATTTACCATAATTGAAAGTCGAATATACAAAGCATATTGAGCAGCACGCAATGAGCGAGTCATCGCATATACATCCGTAAAAATGTATCTGTTCATTCTCGATTGCATTTCTTAGACTTTCAAGTTCTGCATTGGCAGGCACGCATTCTCCAATTTCTTCTTTGTATGCCTTTTGCAATTTCGTTAGTTCTTCAAAATGTTCCGTTTTGATTTTCACAAAATTCATCTTTGTATCCTCCATTCAAATTTTCCGGAGGATTAGTTCTTGTGCATCCTCCAAACACAACGCATATTTTTTCTCATAAACAATCTTCCTTCCTATTCTATATTTATTGCAACGCATTGAGCGATGAACAGCCGGTTCAGGCTTGCTTAAGATGTTCCGCCCATTCCATCAGAACTATATGCTGACGGCAAGGCATCCCCGCTGCGATGCAGCGTTTTTTGTTTCCCGTATCAATCGTTGAACAGCACCATGCCGAAATAGGTCACCGTTTCAGGCCCGTTGATATATTTCAGTTCCGTTCCTTCCGTGGTGCGGTATACATCCACGCCGTACATTTCCAGGGAAGAAAGGGCTTTATCCGGCATGCGGCAGGGTTCATTGTCGAGAATCGTGCAGCGCTCGCAAAGACCGCAGCCGCCCTTGCCCAGATGCAGCATGGTATTCCCAAACACCGGCTTCAATGCTTCATTGATCTTCTGGCAGATGGCAATAAAGCGGCCGCCCACTTCGGTCATGCCTTCAAAATCGTAGCTGTCCTCAATTTCGCCAATCAGCTGATACCACAGCGCCCATTTGTAAGAGCGCACCTTCTCCATCAGCACATCAATATCACCGATATGCTCGGTGGAACACATCCAGGTTTTATTGTACATGCCGCAGCCGTTGGCCTCGCAAATCTTGCGGAATTCGGCGGAAAGCACGATTTTTTCCTGCGGAATCACCGTGGCTTTGGCAGCGCCCAAATCAAGCGCCAGCTGCACCAGTGCATGATGTTCCATAATGAATCCTCCGTATAGAAATCTTCTGTTTTTATTATATACCCAAGTAGGTTCCTTTGGCTATCCCCCTATGAATTTTTCTTTTTCAACCCCTTTCGCACTTTTCTTTTTGCCCGTTTTGCGGTATGATGAAAGTACAGAAACAGCAAGTAACAGAAAGGAGTCATGCTTATGAATCCTGTTGTATTTGATCAGGCAGCAGCGCGCTACGCCCATTTTGGCGTGGACGTTATTGCCGCCATGGATACCCTTTCCCGGTTCCCCATTTCCATTCACTGCTGGCAGGGCGATGACGTGACCGGCTTTGAAAACAGCGGCGAAGCGCTGTCCGGCGGCATTCAGGCCACCGGCAACTATCCCGGAAAAGCCCGCAGCTTTGAAGAACTGACTAAGGACTTTGATCTGGCCATTTCCCTGATTCCCGGCATGAAGCGCATCAATCTGCATGCCTGCTATGCCGTGCAGGGCGCTCAGTTCCACGACCGCGACGCCATCACGGAGGAAGACTTTGCTCCCTGGGTGGATTATGCCAAATCCCGCAATCTGGGCATCGACTTTAACCCCACTTTCTTTTCCCACCCCATGGTAAAGGACGGCCTGACCCTGTCCAGTCCAGATGAAACGGTGCGCGCCTTCTGGGTGCGTCACGGCATCCAGTGCCGCCGCATTGCCGCCTATTTTGCCAAAGAGCTGGGCACACACTGCCTGTGCAACGTGTGGATTCCCGATGGTCTTAAGGATATCCCCGCTGACCGGCTGACTCCCCGCAAACTGCTGGCAGGTTCCCTGGACCAGATCTTTACCGAAAAGCTGCCCGGCGTCATCGACTGCGTGGAAAGCAAGGTGTTTGGCATCGGTGTGGAAGCTTACACCGTAGGCAGCAGCGAGTTCTACATGGGTTATGCCGCTGCGCATCCCGGCGTATACAACCTGATGGACAACGGCCACTACCATCCCACCGAAACGGTCAGCGATAAGCTGCCCGCCATGCTGTGTTTCTTTGATAAGATCCCGCTGCACGTGACCCGCCCCATGCGCTGGGACAGCGACCACGTGGTACGTTTCGACGACGAGATTCGCGAGATCGCGCTGGAGATCGTTCGCTGCGACGCCATGGACAAGGTGCTGTGCGGTCTGGATTACTTTGATGCCTCCATCAACCGCGTAGCTGCATGGGTCATCGGCACAAGAAGCATGCAGAAAGCTCTGCTCTACGCCCTGACACAGCCCCACGGGCTGCTGACAAAACTCCAGCAGGAAGGCAACTTCACCCGCCTGCTGATGCTGCAGGAAGAGCTGAAAACCATGCCCTTTGGCGCCATCTGGGAGGCATACTGCGAAAAGATGGGCGTCCCCTGTGACGAAAGCTGGTTTGAACAGGTGCTGACCTACGAAGAAAACGTACTGAAGGAGAGAGTGTGAAATGAGCATTCTGGAACTGGATGTAATCAAAAATTATGTGCGCGCCTGCAATGACGGCTGGCTGCAGAACTGGCATGAACGCAACGGCGGCAACCTGACCTATCTGATGAGTGAAGAAGAAGTGGCGCTCTGCCGTCCCTATTTCAAAGAGACCCCCGGAGAATGGGTAAAGATGGATGTGCAGGCGGATAACCTGAAGAACGCTTTCTTCCTGTCCACCGGCAGCGGCAAATACTTCCGCAATGTGATTCTGGCCCCGCAGGACAACATCTGCATTCTGGAAATCAACGATGCCGGCGACAGCTGGCGCATCGTGTGGGGGCTGGAAATGGGCGGCAGACCCACCAGCGAATTCCCCAGCCATTTCCTGAACCACAGCGTACGCCTGAAGGCGACCAACGGCAAAAACCGCGTGATTTACCACGCTCACCCCGGCAACCTGATCGCCATGACCTACATTCTGCCCCTCACCAGCCGCGCCTTTTCCCGTGCGCTGTGGCAAAGCGCCACTGAATGCCCCGTGGTATTTCCTCAGGGCGTGGGCGTGGTAGAATGGATGGTGCCGGGCGGCCGCGCTATTGCCCTTGCCACCAGCGAACTGATGAAGGAATTCCCTGCCGCTGTCTGGGCACATCACGGTCTGTTCGTTTCCGGTCAGGATCTGGACGAAGCCTTCGGCCTTATGCACACCATTGAGAATGCCGCCCGCATTTTCATGCTGGTCACCTCTTCCGGCATGCCCATCATGCAGACCATCACAGATGATGCCATCCGCGCCATTGCCAAAGACTTCGGACTCACTGTCCGCGAAGATTTCCTGAACTGATTTTTACACACAAAAAGACGGCATAGCCGTCTTTTTTTGTGCCGTTACAACAGATGCGCTTCAATCCACCTGGCAGCGCCATCCTCCTCATTGGATAGACATACCTGATCCGCCGCCCGCTTCAACACATCAATGGCATTCCCCATGGCAATGCCCGTTCCGCAACCGCGGATCATGTCCAGATCATTCCAGTCATCCCCAAAGGCCGCCATGTTATCCAGCGGAATACTCAATTTACCAGAAATGGCGCGAAGCGCCGCCAGTTTATCTGCGCCTTTGGGCGAAAAGCGGTACCACTTTTCCCCGGTAAAACCGGTCATATCACATTCCGGAAACAGCGCAGCAACCCGATGGGCATCCTTTTCATCCATGAAGGATGGGGTGATCTTATAGGCGCGCATCCCCAGAGGCTTTGAAAAATCCGTCTTGATCGCCTTTGCGTGATCGGCATGCTTTGCATATTCCCAGGTCACAAAGTATCCTTCTTCCGTGCCCATGGTGATGTGTTCCAGGGATGGACATTTGCCAATCGCCGCCAGCAGGGCATCTGTGGTTTCTGCACTGAATCGCCGGTCCACTACCCGTTCCCCTTTTGCAAAGGCCAGTGCGCCGCCATTGACAATCAGCGCATCAGGCTGCACGATATCCACAATCCGCTGCGCAACCCAATGAGACCGCGCCGTGGCCAGAGCCACCAGAATCCCCTTCTCCCGGCAGCGCCTGAGCACGGCCACCGTGTAATCGGACACTGTTTTATCGTTCCTCAGCAGCGTACCGTCCAGATCAAACACCAGCATATCCACCGGCAAAAGCCATCCCTCCCTATGAAAACAGGGCCTGCATACGCAGGCCCTGACAGACGTCAGTTGTTATTCTCTTTTTTCTGCAGCATCACGGCCGCGATGACGATGACGCCCTTGAAGGCTTCACGCAGGAAGGGCGGCACGCCCAGCAGGTTCAGCAGATTGTTCATAACCGCCAGAATCAACATGCCCAGCACGGTACCTACCACCGAGCCCTTGCCGCCGCTCATGCTGGTACCGCCAATGATGACGGCCGCAATGGCGTCCATTTCGTAGCCGCTGCCGGCGTTGGCATAGTCCATGCTGCCGATACGGGAAATCTGGATCACAGCGGTAATGGCCACCAGTGCACTCATGAGCACATACACGCGGCGCTTCACCTTGTTCACGTTCACACCGGACAGGCGGCTGGTGCGTTCGTTGGAGCCCACCGCGAACACCTGACGGCCAAAGGCAGTATGCTTGCTGACGACGTAGAGGATCACCGCAATAACCAGCCAGTAGATGATGGGCAGGATCAGTTCGCCGCCGATGCGGGTGCCGGTAATGGCCAGAAAGCCCTTGGGCACAGTGGGGTTGCTCTGAATGGTCATCTGCTGGGTCACACTGCGGCAGATCTTCATCATACCCAGCGTAGCAATGAAAGGCGGCATTTTGCCTTTGGAAACAAGCAGACCCGTACATTCACCCAGCAGCACGCCTACCACCACACCGGCAGCAATGCCAATCACATAGGCGGGAACTCCCGTAATACCAATCGCCTGCAGCCAGCCATGAGCGCCGGGATCAATCATGACCATGATCACAGCGCCGATGGTTACCATGGTGGAACCAACCGCCAGGTCAATACCGCCGGAAATGATGACAAAAGTCATACCCAGCGCCACAATACCCACACCAGCATTATTACGCAGAATGTTGATCCAGTTTCTGCCCCAAGCAGTAAACCAAGCTCCAAAGGAAGGATAATCAAAACCCAGCGCAAGCGTCTGCAGAACAATCATCACCAGCAGCGCACAGCCTGTGGAAAACAGCGGTTTGTTTTTCCAGCCATCCAGCAAATACTGGAAAAAATTCTTTTTCTTCATAGAAGTAACCATGTTCAATTCCTCCTGTACCGCGTTTTCCGTATCAGCCGCCCGTTGCAAGGCGCATGATCTCATGCTCGTTCATTCGCTCGCCGCGGACCTCATCCACTACTTTGCCATGGTACATGACCAGCGCCCGGTCACACACGCGAATCACTTCCTGCGCTTCAGAAGAAAGCACCACCAGTGCCACGCCTTCCCTGGCCAGACGCAGGATGATTTCATAAATCTCTTCTTTGGCGCCTACATCCACGCCCTGGGTTGGGTTATCCAGAATCAGCAGTTTCGGATTGCGTGTCAGCCATTTGGCCAGTACTACTTTCTGCTGATTACCGCCGGACAAGCTGGTAATGCCATTTCGAACATCATCCAGTTTGATTCTGAGCGCCTGCTTCTGCTTCTCAAAATCAGCACGCTGCTTTTTATGATTCAGAAGGCCTTTTCTGCCCAGCATATCCCAGGTCACAATGGATCCGTTATCCAGAATGTCCATATCCTTGATGATGCCATTTTCCTTGCGGTTGCGGGGCACATAGCCTATACCCAGCTTCACCGCCTGCAGCGTACTGCGGATTTTGACCGCTTTTCCATCCAGATATACACTTCCGGAAGCACCTTCCAGACTACCAAACACAGCAGCGAACAGTTCGCTGCGTCCATCGCCCAGAAGGCCGGTAATGCCCAGCACCTCTCCCGCCTTTACAGAAAGGGAAACACCATCAAAATACGGCGCACAACTCATGTTTTTCAGCCGCAGTACTTCCTGTCCCAGGTTGTCCGATACCTCACGGTGACCGGAAACCACCTCATGGCCCACCATATGCCGGGCCAGATCTGCAGTGGTAACATCCTGTACAGCCCCCTGCGCCACCATGACGCCGTCGCGAAGCACGGTATAGCGGTCGCAAATCTCCATCACTTCTCGGAGCTTATGAGAAATGAAAACGATTCCCACCTTCTGTGCTTTCAGCGTACGCAGCATTTCAAACACGCGTTGGATTTCAGGATCCGTCAGCGAAGTGGTGGGCTCATCCATAATGATGAACCGGGCCTTCATCATCAGCGCACGGGAAATTTCCACGATCTGTTTGAAAGATGCGTCCAATTCCCGTACCATGGCCCGCGGATCAATATCCATTCCGATCTGATCAAATACCTTCTGCGTTTCCCGGATCATTGCCTTATGGTCCAGAAAACCATTTTTCTTCTTCAATTCACGGCCGATGAACATATTTTCATACACCGTCAGGTCGTTGATCAGGTTCAGTTCCTGATGGATGAAGGCAATGCCTGCACTCAGGGACTGGGCAGGTGTAGTAAACGCATGCTTCACGCCGCCCAGCAAAATATCTCCCCGATCAGCCTGGATCACGCCGCCCAGGATATTCATCAGGGTGCTTTTGCCTGCGCCGTTTTCGCCCAGCAGTGCGCAGATTTCGCCCTCATTCAGATGAAAACTCACGCTCTTCAGCACTGCATTTTGACCAAATGCCTTGCTGATGCCGTTCATTTCCAGCTTCATACGCTTTCACATCCGTTTCTGAAAGTGCTCTGCAAGTTACGATAAATGGAAGAAGAAGGAGCTGCGGTCGCGCCGCAGCCCCTTCCTGTTGTCGGGCTTATTGCCAAACGGGCAAGCAGCCCGGCCATTGATTAGTACACGGTGTTGTTGGGATCGATGTAGTCAGCCACGTTGGTGCGGTCCACGATGGAGGTGGGGATCACAACCACGGTTTCAGCCACAGTTTCACCCTTGGCCAGCTTCACAGCCATATCCACAGCGTCCTTCATCATCAGAGGGCTGTACAGGGCGGAAGCGATCCAGATGTTTTCGTTTTCGGGCATCATCTTGAAGTAGGTCTGAGCGCCGCCGCCGCCGGTGATGGCCTTGATGTCGGTACGGCCGGCTTCTTCGATGGCCTTCAGCACGCCGATGGAGGATTCGTCATCGATGGAGAACACGGCGTCGATCTGGGGATTGGCGGTCAGGACGTCAGCAAAAACAGACTGGCCGTCAGCAGCAGCGAAGGAGGGCAGAGCGTATTCCAGAATGGTCATTTCGGGAGCGATCTCAGCCATCTTTTCCTTGAAGCCCTTCATACGCAGTTCGTTAACGGAACCGGAAGAGGGGTTGGGCAGAGCCACGACAGTACCGGTCTTGCCGATCTTTTCCACGATGTATTCGGCGCCCTTGGTGCCCATGCCTTCGTTGTCGCCGGTCACCTTGTAGATGCCGGTGCAAGCGATGTCGATGTCGAAGTTGACGAACTTGATGCCTTCATCAATGGCAGCCTGAACGGGCACTTCCATGCCTTCCCACTGGGGGAAAGCCACGATGGCGTCGGCGCCCCAGGTCTTCAGGTCGTCCAGCTGAGCGGTCATTTCTTCAGCGTTGTTGGAAGTAGCAACCTTGTATTCCACAGTGTCAGCCAGTTCCTTGCAGCGCTGTTCAGCCTGATAAGCCACGCCGGCAACCCAGCCGTGAGTCACAGCGGGAGCCAGAATACCAATCTTGATTTTGGCGGGAGCTTCGTCAGCCTTGGGAGCTTCGGGAGCCTTGGGAGCGGAGCAGGCGGTCAGACCCACACACAGGCAGATCGCCAGCAGGATAGCCAGGAACTTCTTCATAAGAAAATATCCTCCGTTTCTTTTTTCGCAGCATTTCGCCGCTGGAGCGCAGACGTCAAACAACAGTCCTGCACTCTTTATTTCTATATGAATAATAGCACATTCATTCCACCATTGTCAATTACGCCACCCCATCGTTTTGTGCCATATTCGTTCTATTTTTTGTCATTTTATGCTGTTTTTCTCCCACATTCGGCAGCTTGTCAGAAAATGTTGAAAATTTGTGCCATACCGGGAAGCAAATGGACGCTTCCCTTGACACCCACAGGGGTACATGGTAAAATAACGCACCATCCCTCTCGTGCATACCGCGCATCGGCCTTCATTCCATCATTTTCATACAAGTGGCATTTCGTTGCCGATATATGCACGTTCCTCGTTCTAAAGTGGAGATACTTACCGCATCTGCGTGCCGTTTACGCGCATTTGTGGAGATTGCGCACCATTTTGGTATGCTACTCCGCACTGTACCCATGAAAGGACATACAGCCATGCCCTATATTCAGGTCACATCTCTGCAAAAATCTTTCACGCTGCGAAAAAAGCGTCCGCACAGTTTCCGGAGAGACAAAGAAACCGTTCACGCTCTGAGCGATGTGTCATTTTCCATCGATAAAGGCGAATTGGTGGGGTACATCGGCCCCAACGGCGCCGGCAAATCCACAACGGTTAAAATCCTCAGCGGCATCCTAACCCCGGACGGCGGCAGCGCCACGGTAAACGGACGCATTCCCTGGCTGGAACGCAAGGAGCACGTGCGCCATATCGGCGTCGTGTTCGGACAGCGCACCCAATTGTGGTGGGACGTAGCGCCCATGGACAGCTACAAACTGCTCCGGGACATTTACCGTGTTCCGGAAGAACAATGGAAAAAGCGGTTGGGAGAACTAAGCGAAGCACTGGCGCTTGAAGACTTCATCCGCACGCCGCTGAGACAGTTGAGTCTGGGGCAGCGCATGCGGGCAGAATTGTGCGGCTCTCTCCTGCACAGCCCTGAACTGCTGTTTCTGGATGAACCAACCATCGGGCTGGATGCCGTGAGCAAACTGAAACTTCGGGAATTCCTAAAGGAAGAAAACGCCCGGAACAAGACCACCATTTTGCTGACCACCCACGACATGGATGACATTCAGGAGCTGTGCAGCAGAGTGTGCGTGCTGGGCCACGGCAAACTGCTCTTTGACGGACACCTGCGTGATCTGCTCTCCCGGTACGATACGCTGCAGTTCCTGAACATCCGCTATGCCTCCCCTGCCCTGCTGCCCGCCCTGCCCGAAGGCTGCGCGGCAACCCATAGGGACGGCGCATGGCAGATTGCCTATGACCCGCAGAAAATACAAACGCCCACGCTGATCCAGCTGCTGCAGAGCGCCGGAACGCTTTCCGAACTGAGTGCCGAAAAGCAGTCCATTGATCACATGATTGCCCGGATGTACGAGGAGATGCACTTATGATGAACCTGTGCATTCGCTTCCTACGTCCCCTTTCGCCCCATTCCCTGCTCCGCCGTCTGAAACCCTACTTCAGCGTGTTCATGATGCGTTTCCGCATTGAAACCCAGTACAGGGGCGCCGCGCTGGGCGGCATCATCACGCAGGTGTTTTTCGGACTCATGCTCATTGCCCTGTACACCACGCTGTATCAAAGTGCGCCCCAGACAGTGCCGCTTGCCCAGACCGTCACTTACGTCTGGCTGCAGCAGAGCTGCTTCCGCATGCTTCTTTCCACGGACAGCGAACTGATGCAGACGGTACGCACCGGCGGCATGGCCTATGAAATGTGCCGCCCCCTTTCGCCCTACGGGTTCTACTATACCCGGGCCATGGCCCAGAAGCTGGTGGGAAGCACGCTGCGCGCCGTTCCCATGCTGCTGATTGCATTCCTTTTGCCCGCACCCTGGGGCATTTCCCTGCCAGCAGGCGTCTGGCAGCTGGGCATGTTCCTGCTCGCCCTGTTCATGGGTCTTCTGTGCACCTGCGCCATGAGCAACATTGCCATGGCATTCACCATTCGCTCTCTGGACAACAGCGGCATCACATCCGCCATGAACCTGCTGCTGGTCACCTTCTGCGGCAATCTTCTGCCCCTGACGCTGTTCCCGGACAAGTGGCAGAAGTTCATCCGCCTGACGCCCTACGCACAGTTGCTGGATGCGCCTATCCGCATCTACACCGGCGAATACACCTTCATGCAGTCCATAGAAACCATCGGTATTCAGGTTTTCTGGACCTGCGCGCTGATCGCGTTGGGATACTTCATGTGGCACCGCAACCAGAAGCATATGATTGTGCAGGGAGGGTAAGGATATGGATACGATCAAGCTTTACCTGCGCTCCATGAAAATGCTCATGCGCTGCCAGATGGAATACCCCCGCTCCTTTCTGCTGAACACGCTTTCCCAAATCATCATGCAGGGCGGCGAATTGTTTGCCGTCATGCTGCTGATTGACCGTTTCCAACGAATCGGTCAATGGCAGGGAAAACACATCCTGTTCTTTTTTGGCATGATGACCATCACCTTCTATCTGGTGGAATGTTTTGGCAGGGGCATTTCCAACTTCAGCCCGGTGGTACAATCCGGCGCACTGGATACCATGCTGCTGCGTCCCCGGGGCATATTAACGCAGGTTTGCTGCTACGCAGTGGACCCACGAAGGCTGGGCTGTATTGCAATCGGCATTGCGGCGCTGTGCACCGGGTCAAGAGCCTGCCAGATTGTCTGGACGCTGCCCAAAGCGCTGCTGCTTCTGGAAAGCATTGCAGGCGGCTTCCTGCTGATCACAGCACTGTTCATGATTGAGGCCGTCACCTGCATGCATTCGGTCAAATCCATCGAAATGGTCAATGTATTCACCTACGGCGGACGCAGCACCTGCCAGTACCCCATTGACATTTACCCGGGCCCTTTAAAGATCATGTTCACCGTGATAGCGCCCTTTGCGCTGACGCTGCATGTGCCGGCCGCCTATATCCTGGATATGCAGATTCTGAATCTGCCCGGATGGGCCGCCTTTGTCACGCCGCTTTCAGGGCTTGTATCCTTCCTCATCATGTATACCGTGTTCCAGAGATCCCTGAAACACTACCGTTCCACCGGGAGTTGATTTGATGCCGTCTGTCAAAACGCTGGGCCTTGTGCTGCGCCATGCCGATTACCGGGAAAACGACCGCATGCTGACGCTGCTTTCCCCCACTCACGGGCGCATAGACGCCCTGTGCAGGGGCTGCAAACGCCCCCAGAGCCCGCTGCTGAGCTGCAGCGAATGGTTTGCATTGGGAGAATATGTGCTGTTTGCCGGAAAAGGCCGCATGACCGTTTCTGCCTGTCAGCTGCAGGACAGTTTTTATCCCCTCAGAGAGGATTATGATCTGTTGACCTGGGCCACCTACATGCTGGCTATCTGCGAAGCGGCAGCACAGCCGGGCGAGAGGGCCATGGACCTGTTCACCCTCCTCACCCGTTCCCTTTCCCGCATTGCCTATAAGGATATGGAGCCCCGCTCGGTAACGGCAGCATTCCTGCTGCTGTTTGCCGCCGCCATGGGCTACCGCCCCCGGCTTTCCCACTGCATCCGCTGCGGTAAGCATGTTGCTCCCGAAGAAGCTTATCTGATGGATATTGAAGAAGGCGGTCTTTGCTGTTCCCAGTGCGGCGACAGCCTCAGCCGCGGCGTGAGGGTCTATCCGCAGCAGATTCTGTGGATGCAGGATGTGCTGAAAAACGGCATTGAAAAAACAGCTTGTCCCCCGGAAGATGCTCCCTTCCTGCTTTTGCGGGAATATGTAGAAAGCCGGCTGGACAAAAAAATCCCCGCCGGGCGGGGTTTGCGCTGACTGCAGGAACGCACGGATATAAAGAGGAAAACGAAAAAATACAAAACACAAAAAACTAAAAAACACAAAAAGAAGCGGTGAAGTTTCCTTCACCGCTTATTTCATACATTTTATGTTACATAGGGGTCATACTGCAAATTGCGCCGCTTAACCAGCACTTTTGCCTTATAGGCCGATTTGGCGGTATAAGCATACGCCACATCCATCTGCCCGTTGGGGCGCATTACACGGTACCTGCGCAGACGGTACTGCCGCGCGCTCTGCAGCTGAGGCAAGTCTATGGCCAGTACCTGCATCAGCGCATACACTTTGCCGGGATTCAGATACCGGTAACCGCCCAAAGTCAAATCAAACACACCGATACATCCGGGCGGAATCATACTGAAAAAGGAAATGCGGTCCCGCTCAATGCGGATTTCGTCCAGATCATAGCGCTGTGCATAGAGGATCAGTTCGTAGATTTCGGCATAGAGTGCACTGGCGCGCATACGCTTCATAGCCAGTTCCTGATGAGCGCGGCGAACACGGTCTCCAACCAGGAGCGCAACGGACGCCACAAAACAGGCTACCATTGCCGCCAACATCCATCCGCTCATCATTCGTACCTCATTCGCACACAAAAAATCGGCAAAAGCCTACATATGGTATCCTATCAGAAAAGAACCACAATTTCAATACGCCAAAGAAAATGTGCGAAAATTGTAATACAATGACATTATATGGGTATATTTTGTGCTTTCCGCCGCCGGAAAACGGCAGATATTGATTCAGGGCAGACGCTATTTTGACCCAAAGAAATGTAACAATTTTCCAAGCAAAAAGCGCTGTTTTAGCAGCGCCTTTTGGTTTATCCCTGTTGCAGTTCTTTTTCCACTTCATCAACCAGTGGAATGGATTTTCCCGCACCCTCCCGGCTGACAGCTATTGCAGCAGCGCAGGCCGCCGTGCGCAGCGCTTCCTGCAAAGGTTTTCCCTGCACAACGGACTGCAAAAAATAGCCGGTAAAGGTATCGCCGGCTGCCGTGGTATCCACCGGCTTTACGGGAAACGCCGCCTGATACAATCGCTCATTTTTCGCTCCGTACAGCGCACCCTTTTCCCCCAGCGTCAATACCACACGGGCATCAGGATACTTTTTCAGCATTTCCTCCAGCATGCGCTCCGGTTCCGTTTCCCCGGTGATGTCTTCCCCTTCCACCTCGTTGAGCAGGAACAGATCCGTCCTGTCCAACGGCCAGGAAAGCAGTTCAGCGCTGATCGGAGAAGGGTTCAGCGCCACATGCATGCCCCTCTCGTGGGCTTTGCGCAGGATATATTCCCCGCAGCTGATTTCGTTCTGCAAAAGCACCCAATCGCCTGCATCAAAATGCTGCAGCGTTTCATCCACCTGTTCCGGGGCGATCTGCCCGTTGGCGCCGGAAAAGAGAATAATGGCATTTTGCCCGTTTTCATCCACCTGAATGAGCGCATGGCCAGTAGGTGCATCCACCTGACGGAGAAAGCGGGTATTGACCCCGGCATGTTCCAGTTCCTCGTGCAGAAAACCGCCGTCGCTTCCGATGGCGCCGGCAAAATACACCCGGTTTCCGGCTTTCCCCAGTGCTACAGCCTGATTAAGCCCTTTCCCGCCCGCATTCCTCGCATAGATCCGGGAAGACAGGGTTTCACCTGCGCGGACCAGATGAGGCATCTGGTAGGTATGATCCACATTGGCAGAGCCGAATACCAGAATTTTCATAGTAGGCGCTCCTTTGTACTAAATCAATTGCCGGCCAGTTCCTGAGCCAGACGGTCCATTTCCTGCCGGTTCATTTCGCTGATGCCGGACAGAATTTTGATCTGATTTTCCGCAAAGGTGATTTCTTTGCAGTTTTCCAGCATCCCGCGCATCACCTTGACCGCCGTAGGCGCCCAGGAGCCGTTTTCCATCAGCGCCACCGTGCGCTTCTGGAAATTGCGGGATACCAGATGGTGAATGAACTGGTGCATGGCCGGGAACACGTCCGTATTATAGGTAGAAGAAGCCAGCACCAGTTTATTGCAGCGGAAGGCATCCGCCACGGCCTGATGCATGTCCGTCCGGGCCAGATCGTGCACCACGACCTTTGGGCAGCCCTTTTCACGCAGTTTTTCCGCCAGGTATTCAGCCGCCTTGCGGGTATTGCCGTAGATGGTCGCATAAGCAACAACCACGCCTTCTTCCTCCGCACGGTAGGAAGACCAGGTATCATACAAACCGATATAGTAACCCAGGTTTTCCTTCAGCACAGGGCCATGCAGGGGGCAGATCATCCGAATATCCAGCGCGGCAGCCTTCTTCAGCAGTGCCTGCACCTGCATGCCGTATTTACCCACAATGCCGATATAGTAACGGCGCGCTTCATCCGCCCAGGGTTCATCGCAATCCAGAGCGCCGAATTTTCCAAAGCCGTCGGCAGAAAAGAGCACCTGATCGGCAGCATCATAGGTCACCATCACTTCAGGCCAGTGCACCATAGGTGCCATCACAAAGGTAAGGGTGTGGGCGCCCAGTTCCAGCGTATCGCCTTCCTTGACGGGCACTTCTTTTCCTTCCAAAGCAATGCCGGGGAAGAAATTGCGGATCATGCCGAAAGTCTTTGAATTGGCCACGATCTTTGCAAGAGGGTATTTTTCTACAAAAGTACGGATGCTGGCGGAGTGGTCGGGTTCCATATGCTGTACAACCAGATAATCCACCGTGCGGCCCTGCAAAGCTGCTTCCAGATTGCGCAGCCATTCTTCCGTAAAGTGCATGTCCACCGTATCCATCACGGCCACTTTTTCGTCCAGGATCACGTAAGAATTATATGCCATACCGTTGGGAACACGGTACTGTCCTTCAAACAGGTCAATCTGCCGATCATTTACGCCAATATAGCGAATATCATTGGTTACTTTCACTGCAGTTAATCTCCTCGTATATTATTCCAAATCATTATAACCCAACTCCGTCAAAATGACACCCCCTATCGGGATTATTTTTCATCCAAGTACATTTTTCCATTGAGAAAAGTCATGAGCTGTGGTACACTTATTTCAGACAAAATACAATACTCAACCGCATAGGAAAGTTCCACCGGTCTTTCCTGCGCACTGCACGGCATAACACAACTCAGAAGGAGATACACCTATGGATAAACAGCTGAAAAAGAATTATTCCGCCTATTACGACTGGGATTTTTACGATGCTTCTCTGATGGTGGAATACCGCCAGTGCATGGAAGAAGGCAAGGATGTGGAAAGTCTGAAGAGCCTTTTCGAAGCCATTCAAGCCCTTCCCCAGAGTGAACACCGGGAAAAGATGGCCGATGTGCTCTTTGACCTTTTGCAGCAGCTTCCCACCCGCAAGGATTACAAATACAACGAGCCCAGCACACTGGAAGAAATTCGCGCTCTGCGCCCCGCTGTCCCCTCTGTGCTCCCTGCGCCCGATCCCGATACGCTGCCCGATCAGCTGCTTGGCGCATGGCTGGGCCGCATTGCAGGCTGCGTGCTGGGGAAATGCATTGAAGGCTGCCACACCCCCGAACTGATGCGCATTCTGGAAGTGGGCAACAATTTGCCCCTGCACCGCTACATTACATCAGAAGATTATGAAAAGCTGGATGACGATGAAAAGGACAAAGTCATTCCGCCTTACCGCCGCATCTTTATTGACAAATGCACCGCCGCCCCCTCCGATGACGATACCAACTATGTGGTGCTGGGACAATTGCTGATCGAACAGTACGGCCGCGATTTCACGCCCGCCAACGTGGCAGCCCTCTGGGTGGACAAGCAGAGCCGCAATGCCTACTGCACGGCAGAGCGCGTAGCCTACCTGAACTTCATGAAGGGTTACCAGCCGCCGGAAAGCGCGCTGTTCCAAAACCCCTACCGTGAATGGATCGGCGCCCAGATCCGCGGCGACTACTTTGGCTACATCAACCCCGGCGATCCCGAAACAGCAGCAGACATGGGTTTCCGCGATGCCAGCATTTCCCACATCAAAAACGGCATTTACGGCGAAATGTTCGCTGCTGCCATGATTGCGGCTGCCGCCGTGGAAAAGGATGTGGAAAAGGTCATTTTGCACGGACTTTCCCAGATCCCGAAGACCAGCCGTCTGTACGAACAGGTCATGCACATCATGGACATGTACCGCAGCGGCGCTTCTCTGGAGGAAGTGCGCTCCTACATCCATATTGAATGGAACGAATACAACATCCACGACTGGTGCCACACCATATCCAACGCCGAAATCTGCGCAATGGCGCTGCTTTACGGCGAAGGTGACTTTGAGAAAACCATCTGCTACGCCGTGCAGACGGGTTTTGATACCGACTGCAACGGCGCTACCGTCGGTTCGGTCATGGGCATCATGCACGGTGCACAGGCCATTCCCGAAAAGTGGACCGCACCCCTCCACGGCAAGCTGGATACCACCATTTTCGGCGTCAGCCGCATTGACCTGCACGAAGCCGCCAAAAAGACGCTGGAACACCTGCGCTGATGCATGCCGGTTCGTCCTCGCCATAACAAGAAACCAGAAAAAAACACGCCGGACCAATCTCCGGCGTGTCTTTTTATCTGCCTTTTACATCCTGCCTACCTGCGTATGATCCCTTGTCCGTTCCCGAAGCTCCGGAATGGGATTCACATCCGTTTCAAAGCGGTAGTCCTGCCCGTTTTGACGGATATACTCCTCAATCACCCGATGGCTCATCACCTGCTCCACCGGTACATTCACCCGCCGCTGGTATTCCTGAAAGGTGCTTTCACCCCGCAGCGTATCTACCGGCACATAGTTTTCCTTCTGCGCTGTCAGGTTCACCGTGTTCTTCAGTACATCCCGCACATAGGGGATGTTGCTTTCCAGTTTCAGCGCTTCGGGGAAATCCCCTTTGGGCAGCAGTTCTTGCCAGTGCTTATGCTCCAGCCTTTCCAGTAATTCCTGTGCAATATGCAGATGCATCAGTTCCTGTTCAAACAGCCATTCCCAGACGCTCTTTACGTGGGGCACCGTTTCCGTTTCCATGCAGCTCCAGTAGAGGTAGCATTCGGTGTACTGGTGCATGAGAAGATTTTCCAGCCAGGTCATGTTGGGATCCAGCAAACTGCCATAATGGCTCACATGCTGTTCCTCCACCATGCCGATTTCGGCATAGAGCCTGCGTCCCTCATCCTCCAGATAGAGCGCAGAGGTATTCATATAGAAATTCATGGTCTGCTGTTCCGCCGCCGTAATGATGTGGGCTGCCAGGCAGTCCATCAGCGCCGCCCCCTGATGTCGCAGGGGAACGCGGATGGAATCATAGGGAAAGCGATGATGGGCAATGGTGGGTCTGCCCGGCATGATTTCGGTATACCCGCCCACCAGTGTTTCTGCCTTCACATGCTGCTGCATGTCCAGGTAATCCGCATAGCGGTAGAGATGGTCAAAATCCTCCAGCAAGGCAAAATCCAGCGCATTTTTCAGATTCACATTACTGACCCTTTTGGCCAGATGGGCCGTCAGGTCCACCGCCAGCTGCTCATAGCCAATGGTGGTTTCCAGCATGTTTTCATCCGCAGGCTTCAGCATACTCAGGATCTTTTGCTGTTGCTGCTCGCCCCGGCGGATGAGCGCCAATGTGCGCCTCAGGTCATTATCTTCCGAATGTCGGGAAAACTGATGGGAAAACCACACATTTTCAAACTCCGTGCCGTTCATCAGAATCACGCGGGTGCGGGTATACGGATCCACCGTATGTTTATCGTAGCTTTGAGGATGGAGCTTTTCCCAGTTCTCCAGCAGTTCCACCCCGGCTCTGGTGCGCATTTCAAACGGATTCACACAAAATCCCTCCTTCTGGAGATTATTGTGTACAAAGAAAGCGCATTTATGCCATCTTGTCATGCTGCGGCATTCTGTGCTATAATGCATACAGAAAAACTACCATACCGGAGGCGTTCAACAATGTTCAAGATCGGCTTTATCGATTATTATCTGGATGAATGGCATGCCAATAACTACCCCGCATGGATCAAGAAAGCCACCAACGGCGAAATGCAGGTGACCCATGCCTGGGGCAAGATTGATATGGAAGGCAAACTGACCAACAAGGAATGGTGCGAAAAGTACGGCATCACTCAGTGCGCAACCATGGAAGAAGTCATCGAAGCCTGCGACGGCCTGATCGTGCTTTCTCCCAACAACCCCGAAATGCACCTGGAACTGTGCGAAAAGCCCCTGAAGAGCAAGAAACCCACCTATGTGGACAAGACCTTTGCTCCCGATCTGGAAACCGCCAAAGCGATCTTTGCCTTCGCCGAAGAAAGCGGCACCCCCTGCTACACCTCCAGCGCCCTGCGCTATGCCAGCTCCTATGCCGAAATCGACGTGAGCAAGGTGAAGGCCGTCCATTCCTGGGGCCCCAATGACATGGAAATTTATTCCATCCACCAGATCGAGCCCATCTGCATGCTGATGAAGACCACCGCCAAGCGCGTCATGTACCTGCCCGGCGACAATAACGGCACACTGAACATCGAATTCGACGACGGCCGCATCGCTACCATGACCCACTTTGTGGACGGCAGCGACTTTGTGCTGAACGTGGCCGGCGAACCCAACAAGATGGTCAGCGCCGGCAGCGATTTCTGGGATCGGTTCATCGCTGTGCTGGTGGACTTCTACAAGGATCATGAAATCAAGGTGCCCCATCAGGAAACCCTGAACGTCATCGGTCTGCGCAGCGCCGGCATTACCGCCAGCAAGAATCCCTGGGTGTGGATCGACGTAGAAAAGTAATTCTCCGGCAAGTATACAAACCGCTTAAACAAAAGCGCGTACCCTTCTCAGGGCACGCGCTTTTCATTGTTCCAACCGGATTGATCTTCTTGATTCAGTTTTCTCAAGCGTTGGGCACGTTAACATTCACGGTCACATTGGCACCTGCGCTGCGGCCGCGGCCGTTGTAATCGGAGCACACGGTGTTCATACCGTTGAACAGCTTATACATCGCCACAAAAGGACCAATGCCAAACAGCATGGAGCCAAAGATGAACCACAGCAACACGCTGCCGCCGCTGGTTTTGCAGGGCAGATTGCGCTTAGCGCAATAGTAGGCAATACGGTCGCCGGCAGAATACAGCCATACGAACTCATAGATACCGAAGGTAATTGCACCAACGATAATGCGGAAGATGATGCCGCGGGTATGCTTTCCGTCTCCGCCGCAAGCCACATTCATTTCCTTGGCATATTTATGCCAGAAGAACAGCGGATAGATTCCCAGAGTAATGATACTCAGAAGAATGAATGCCAGGAGACTGCGATTGGTTTTCAACATAGTAGTTTCCCCCTCATTTGTACTTATTCACTTGAATAGTGTCATCATTATACAACTATGCCCTTCATCTGTCAAGAAATTTCAGCCATATCATCCCCTGTATTTCTTCTTCCACGCATCCTTCATGGCTCTTTCCACGGCGTCTGATGCCACGCGCCGGTTGTTCATGCGCAGGATCTTTTCGATCTCCACATGGCACAGTTCCACTTCTTTGCGGAATTCCTGTGCGCTGACGCGCAGCGCGCCGTTGCCCAGGATGATCATCTGCTCCAGCCCGTCGGAAGTGGCCACACGCACCCGGTGGCGCTTGCTGATCTCATAGGTGGTTTTTTCGATGTAGCTGTCCGCCGTTTCGGCCTCTTTGGTGTAGATGACGTAGATGTTGTTATACCGTTCCGCCGATCCAGGGTTGCCCTGCACCTTGTAGGCGTCAAATACCAGGATCACTTCCGCGCCCTGCATGGCACGAAAATCGCACAGGTTGTCCATCAGCATCTGCCGGGCGTGCTCCAGGCTGCTTTCGGCAGCTTCCTTCAGCTCCTCCCAGGCATGCATGATGTTGTAGCCGTCCACCAGAATATATTCTTTTCTGGGCGCTTCCACCTGCACGCTCTGCTGAGGCACGGGTGTTTTGCGCACAGCATCAAAGAAGGTACGGTTTTTTACCGGGCCATAGGTGCGCTCGAAAATGGCCATCAGTTCTTTATCCTCTGCCATCGAATCCTGATAACTGCTGCGGCGGGGCGCACCGGCGTTCACCTCATCGCTTTTCGGACGCACGTCGGAAAAGGCTGTCTGCACATGCATGTAGTCCATGGCGTCCCGCCAGTTCACCACAAAGCCTGCACCGTGGGAGCAGAACACGCTGTCGGCGGTATTTTCCACATCCCGCTCAGCCTCATAGCCGATCTCTGCGGCGATCCTGTCCTGATCGGGGCATTTTTCGTAGCCGCGGAGCGTGCAGGTAATGCGACCCCGGCCGCGGGTGTACGCCGTCACCTGACGAGCATAATGACGAGCCTTACTGACGGGCGCGGCGCCCTTCAATGTGACCACGTCGCCCGTGCCTTCAGGCGGGTCAAAGGTGCCGCCCAACTGCTGCAGATCGTTCATGGCACGTCCCAAAGCATCCTGCGGGATATCCAGGCGGATATCGTACCAGGGCTCCAGCAGCACCGGCTTTGCCTGCATAAGTCCATGCCGCACGGCGCGGTAGGTGGCCTGACGAAAATCGCCGCCCTCGGTATGCTTGAGGTGGGCACGCCCTGCCAGCAGGGTGATCTTGATGTCCGTAATGGGCGACCCGGTCAGCACACCCAAATGCTGCTTTTCAGAAAGATGAGTCATGATCAGCCGCTGCCAGTTCACTTCCAGGTCATCCTGATGGCACTGGGAAGCAAACTGCACGCCGCTGCCCTTTTTACCCGGCTCCAGCTTCAAATGTACTTCGGCATAATGGCGCAAAGGCTCGTAGTGGCCTGCACCTTCCACCGTATTCTCAATGGTTTCGCGGTACAATATGCTGCCTTCGCTGAAGGAAATAGGCATATTGAAGCGGTCCTGCATGACGCGGCTCAAGATTTCCAACTGCACTTCACCCATCAATTGCACATGGATCTCCTGCACCCGCTCATGCCACACCACGTGTAAAAGCGGATCTTCTTCCTCCAGCATGCGCATGTTTTTCAGCGCCGCATGCACGTCCGTACCCTTAGGCAAAAGCACCTGATAAGTAAAGACCGGCTCCATCAGAGGCGCTCTGCCCTGATTTTCAAATCCCAGCCCTTCGCCGGGACGGGTGTAGTTCAGTCCGGTCACAGCACAGACCGTGCCCGATGGCACCTCATCCACAGTCGTGAATTTGGCGCCGGAATACAGACGGATCTGCCCCACCTTTTCCGCCCAGATGCTGTCTTCATGCATATCGGCGCGGCGGTTGGTCAAAAGATCACGGACGCGCAGACGGCCGCCCGTCACCTTCATATAGGTAAGCCGTGCACCCTGAGGGTCACGGGCAATTTTGTAAATACGGGCACCAAAATCGGCGGAATAGGAAACCCGGGGGCCAAAGCGCACAATGGCGTCCAGCAGCGTATCCACGCCCTCCATTTTCAGGGCAGAGCCGAAAAAGCAGGGAAATACTTTGCGTTTCTGAATCTCCGAGGCAATGGGGCCGTCCGGAATCGTGCCGTGAGACAGGTAATGGGTCAGCATGTCTTCGGAACACATAGCCAGCGAATCCATCAGGTTTTCATCGCCGAAATCCAGACAGTCGGGGGACAGTTCCTGCTGCAATTGCGCAAGCAGTTTTTCCCTGTTCGTACCCTCCTGATCCATTTTATTGATAAACAGGAATACCGGCACATGGTAGCGTTCCAGCAGTTTCCAGAGCGTCAGGGTATGGCCCTGCACGCCGTCCGCACCGCTGATGAGCAGCACAGCACAGTCCATCACCTGCAGCGTCCGTTCCATTTCGGCGGTAAAATCCGCATGGCCGGGGGTATCCAGCAGCGTGATCTGGGCATTCTTCCAGTTCAAAAGCGCCTGCTTGGAAAAAATGGTAATGCCCCGTTCCCTTTCCTGCACGTCGGTATCCAAAAAAGCGTCACGATGGTCCACACGACCCAGACGCCTGAGCATACCGCTCTGAAAGAGCATTCCTTCGCTGAGCGTAGTTTTGCCGGCATCCACATGCGCCAGCAGTCCTACTACCCATTTCTTTCCCTGTGCCTGCACACAATCATCCTTTGCAATCAAGTCTTATTCAGTATACAGCCTGACTGCCGTTTTTTCAATGGATGATTGACAAATTCGCGCAGAGCTTCTTATAATAGGACAAACCCATCAGAAAAAACGCCCAAGGAGTGCCGGATGGAAGACAACGCACGCTATGTTCAGGAGCTTTGCACCCGCGCCGCCCAGCGCAACATTAAGCTCTTCAGCCGTTTTCTGAACCTGACCGAGCAGAAGGAAGCGGAGATTTTTGCCCGCAAAGCCGGCGCGGCCTACCGTTTTTTCGGCGGTGCGGAAGACTGCGAGCGCAAAATGCTGGGGCTTTCCGGCGATGAAGCTCCTGAAGAATATACCTTTCCTCTTGCCTGCCTGATGGTGGCGCCCCGCAGCGTGAAGTTTTCTTCCCCCATTGCGCACCGGGATGTGCTGGGTTCGCTGATGGGGCTTGGCATTGAACGAGAACTGGTAGGCGATATCGTGGTCCGGGACGAAGGTGCATACATTTTCTGCACCGACAAAATGGCAGATTTTATCCGCACCAGCCTGACAAAAATCGGCAATACGGATGTGAACTGCGACTATGCCGCGCCGCCCGAAGGCGCGCTGCGCAAATATAAGGAAGTGCGCGTGCAGGTCACATCGCCCCGGCTGGACGCCATCGTGGCGCACCTGTTCAAATTAAGCCGCGGAGATGCGCAGACGCTGTTCCGGCAGGGCAAAATCATGGTGGATGACAGCGTGTGCGAAAAAACAGACTATCTGCTGAAAGAAGGACAAATCCTCTCCGTCCGCGGCTTTGGCAGAGCACGCTACATGGGCATTGAAACCATCAGCAAAAAAGGCAAGAGCAATCTGCTCATTCACATATACGCATAAACCAAAGGCGGCTGTCTGCAGCCGCTTTTTTATTTGCTTCTTATTTACTTATTCACCCTTTTTGCGCAACCGCATAGGCTGATAGTGCGGGGAAGGCAGCGCCGTCCCCACTTCTTCATGGAAGGATGAACGCCATGCGCTATGATCTGCCGTACGGCAATTTTCCCGGTATATGGACGTCCTCTTGCGATGATGAAAAACAGCAGATGCCCTATATGCCCATTGATCCGCCCATGTGCTGTGAAAAGCAGCCTGCGCCCTGCAGACAGGATGATTATTCCACACCCTGCCCTGTTCAGGAAAGGCGGCGCGATGATACCTGCTGTGAGCAGGATGAATCCGCGTATGACAACCGCTGCTGCAAGCAGGAGGAAGGGGCGTATGATAACCGGCCCTGCAAGCAGGAAAAGAACCGCGGACGCACCCCCGGCATGGTCTATGCCGCCTACCAGCACTTTGAAGGGCTTTGCGAACCCATGCAGGCGCTCCGGCGCGGCACGCTTTATGAATCCCTTCACAAACCCATGACGCTGTGCAACGATCAGTGCACCCGCGTATGCTGCACCCAGGAACAGGTGATGGCTTTCACCCTGTGGGAATTGCGCCTGTACCTGAACACCCATCCCCACGACACCAACGCGCTGAACCTGTTCAACCGTCTGTGCCGGGACATGGGCAAAAACAACTACGCCTGTGCTTTCCTCCCCGACTGCACCCGCAGATGGCAGTGGATTCAGGATCCCTGGCCCTGGGAACACGCTGCCAACTGTGACGGAAGGGGGAAAAACTAACCATGTTTGCCTATGAAAAGAAATTGCAGTATCCCGTGCGTATCATGAAGCCCGATCCCCGGATGGCAAGTGCCATTATCAGCCAGTACGGCGGACCGGACGGCGAACTGGGCGCTTCCCTCCGGTATCTGAGCCAGCGCTTTTCCATGCCGAACTGCGAACTGAAAGGCCTGCTCACGGACATTGGTGTGGAAGAACTTGGCCACCTGGAAATCGTAGGCGCCATGATCCACCAGCTCACCCGGGGTATGACCTGTCAGCAATTGGAAGACGGCGGCTTTGACGCTTATTTCACCGATCATACTGCCGGCGTGTATCCTCAAGCAGCTGGCGGCATGCCCTTCCATGCGGCGTCCATTGCCGTAAAGGGCGACCCCATCACCGATCTGCACGAAGACCTGGCTGCCGAACAGAAGGCCCGCACCACTTACGAGAACCTGCTGCTTCTGGCAGATGACCCGGATGTAAAAGATGTGCTCAAATACCTTCGGCAGCGGGAAATTGTGCACTACCAGCGCTTTGCAGAAGGGTTGGACATTGTGCAAAACAACCTGGACTGCAACAACTTTTACGCCTTCAACCCGGCCATGCCCCACAACCTGATGCAGAAATAAGTGCTGCCGCCCGTTTCACGATACAGGAAATAACACTGAAAAACACACAAAAACGCCGCCGCAGTTACCTGCGGCGGTCTTTTTTACATATTGTGGGTTGAAGATTTGAAAACCGCGGTTCTGCCTTCAAACAGCTGCTTTGCAGCCGATTTTTTCGCCCAGGCGAACCACCGTTTCGCAGCCGTCCCGGGAATTTTGCACCAGGTCTTCGTCTATCAGCACGGCGTCTTTTTTCACCAGCACCACGACGGTGGAACCGCCGAATTCAAAGTAGCCCTTTTCTTCACCCCGGTGCACACGCTGTTTGCCGTGATGGTTTTTGATTTTCCCCACCAGCAGGGCGCCCACTTCCATGATGACCATGTCGCCGAACTCTGCGGTGTGTAAAAGGGTGTATTCCCTGGCGTTTTCCTTGTAGATAGGGAAGTAATCGTTGGCAATGGGGTTGACTGTGTGGAACTTGCCGGGGATATACACGTTGTCTTCCTTTTCGCCGTCCGCCATGTAGCAGTAGCGGTGGTAATCGTCCACCGTGAGACGGAAAATAAGCATTTGCCCGCCTTCAAAGGTACGGGCCAGTTCCTCATTTTTGAGGAGCGAAGCCACAGTATATTCCGTGTGCTTGATGATAAAGCGCCCGTCCTTTTTGATAGGCAGTACGGTCAGTTTACTGTCTGCCGGGCTGATCAAATGGTCCTTTTGCATGTCCACATGGCGGGCGCCCTCACGGATATGACGGGCAAAAAATGCATTGTAACTGGCGAAGGGACCCTCCTCATACTGGGTCATATCGATGTGATTTTTGCGGATAAAGGGGCCTATAAAAACGCACGAAAGCCCCGTGGACAAAAACCTGCCTGCCAGACAGGAAATCCACGGAGCTGTAAGAGGCTTAAGGAGCATTCTGCCGAATTTTGTGCCGTACAGAACACCCAGCATTTTCTGCTGCCCGTTTTCACTTTGGCACACTGTGCCGTCACGGCGTTTCATCTTCATAGAATTCACCGATCAATTCTTCCACGATGGGATTATTCTCATTGTCCTGACGGGGCAGGCGGAACTTGGTAAACCCAAAGATGGCGCCCACCGTCACCGCAACAACGCAGATCATGATCAGAATCTGTTTGAGAGAGGGCTTCTTCATGGGGAAATCCAGAATAAAGAGGAAGCCCACCAGAGGAAGCAGCACATGGAGCAGGGCAATGAACACCATTTCCGGCACCAGGAACTGAATCCAGAACATGAGGGGCAGGATAAACGCCATGGATGTAACCGGCAGCCCGTGATAGACCTTGTTGCCGCTGCCTTCTCCCTCCGCCTGCTGACGCTTTGCTTCCAGCACGTTAAAGAACGCCAGGCGGATCACCGCGCAGATGCAGTAGAACGCCACCAGCACGGAACCCACAATGCCGCGCACGCCCAGCAGATAGCAGATCATGGCCGGAAACACACCGAAAGAGATCACATCGCACAGAGAATCCAGCTGAATGCCAAAGGCCTTTTCATCTTCCGTACGGTTCTTTTTGCTGCGGGCCACACGGCCGTCAAAGGCATCGCAGATACCGGCAAAAGCCAGATAGAAAATGGCCGTTTTGTACTGCCCGTGAATAGCCTGCGCCATACCCAGTACGGCGGCAGACAAACTCAGGTAGGTGAGAATGACGGTATAATCATAAAACCCGATAAAACGGAGCTTTTCCTTTAACTTCTTCATCATATTTATCATCCGTTCTGTGCTGTACAAATGTGTTGCAGCTTTCCGGCAAAATGCACCCCGCTTTTGCCAAAAAGCCTGTGTTTCTTCAAAATTCGTCTTCTGTAAAATTATAACATTCAAAGCAGGCGATGTAAAGAAATATTTCACCGCACAGCAGCCAAAACTTGCATGATTTGAAAAAGCGGTTATAATAAACACAGCACATACCGAAAGGAAGATATCTTTATGCGTTTTAAGGCCGTCACTTTTAATGTACAGCATTTTCTGAACTATATTACGCGGCAGATCGACATGGATATGTTTGAAAAAGTCATCCGTGCCTTTGACGCGGACATCATCGCCCTCAACGAAGTATACGGCGGCGGCGAGTTTACCAACCAGGTGGAAGAAGCAGCCAAACGCCTGGGCTACCACTGGTTCTTTGCCCGTGCCATTGACGCATGGGGCGAAGGCCCTTACGGAAACGGGCTGCTCTCCCGCCACCCCATTCTGGACGCCCGCATCATCATGGTGCCCGAACCCGAACACAAGAGCGAGGATGATTATTACGAAACCCGCTGCCTTCTGCAGGCTGAACTGGATGTGCCGGGCGGTTTGCAGGTCAACGTAATTCACATCGGTCTTACGCCGCCCGAACACGAAAACGCCGTCATCACGCTTTGCGAACATGTACAGGCACAGCGCGCGCTGCTGATGGGCGATTTCAACATGACGCCCGATGACGTGGTGCTCTGTCCCCTCTTTTCCTTCCTCAAAGATACCGCTGTGCTGCTGGATGAAACGGAAGAAGAAAAGCTTTCCTACCCCTCCGATGACCCGGATATGAAGATCGACTACATGCTCCACACGCCCGATATTACCGCGCTGGAAGCGGATATTCCCGCCATTGTGGCATCCGACCACCGTCCCCACACCGCCGTATTTGACCTGTGAGGAACAGCATGAAAGATCAAAAAGCATACTGCAAGCTGGTCCGGGACCGGATTCCGGAGATTATTGAGCAAAGCGGCAAAAACTGCACCCTGCGCACGCTGAATGAAGAAGAATACCTGCTCCATCTGGACAAAAAGCTTGCGGAAGAGCTGCACGAATACCAGGAAAGCAAGTCCCTGGAAGAAATTTGCGATTTGGTGGAAGTACTTCGCGCCGTGCTCAGCGCCCGCGGATACACCTGGGAAGAAATGGAACACATCCGCATGCAAAAACATCAGGAACGGGGCGGTTTTGAAAAACGCATTCTGCTGGAAACCGTTACCAACAGGGAGGAAACCTGACATGCTGACAAAGCTGAGAAACGCCGCCGCACCCGCCCTGCTGTGGCAGGGAAACGACGGATTCATCCTCTATGACGGCAGCCATATGATTGCCACCGATCTGGATTTGACGCTGGGCGAACGCATCGAAGAACCCTCCGTGGCTCTGAAGGAACTGGCTGAGAACCTGGACTTCATGTTCATTACCCACGGACACGAAGACCATTTCAGCACCCAGACCGTGCGTTACCTTCTGGACTACGGCAAATGCCGTTTTGTGATTCCCGAAAGCTGCCGCCAAAAGGCCATGACCATTCCCGGTCTTTTAGGGCGCAGCTGGTTTGTAGGTCCTCATGATGAACTGATGCTGGGCGATATTCCCGTTTCTTGCATCCGGGCGCTGCACGGACATCTGCACGGCAGCGTCTATTCCGGCGCCAGCATGATGGACTGCGGATACCGCTTCACCTTTGGCGGCATGAATTTCTATCAACCTGGCGATACGGTGCTGCTGGAAGAACATTTGGACATGGACAATGTGGACGTGCTGTTCGTTTCCCCCACCGAGCACAATACCGGCATTCAAAACACCCTGACTCTCATCCGCCGCATTGCGCCCGGGCGCATCATATTCCAGCATCACAGCACCTACCACGAAGCCCCGGACAACCTGTTCTGGACCCACGGCTTTGTGGAAGAAGTGCTTGCTGCCCTGTCGGACGAAGAAAGGAAAAAGTGCATCGTGCCTAACCAGCGCACGATCTATACGCTATAAACATAAAGACAAGAAAAGATACGAAAAGAGAGAAGGCATTCATCCTTCTCTCTTTCTTTATGCCAGTCTCTTTGATTTTCCGGAGGGAGTTATTCCGGCTTTTCAATGCGCACGATGCGGGTAATGACAGGCCGGTCTTCCGCTTTCACGGTGCCGTTGCTATCCTGCACCGGGGTGTTTTCACAAATAGCATCCACCACTTCCATGCCGGAAAGCACCTGACCGAAGGCCGCATACAGACCGTCCAGATGGGGCGCATCCTGATGCATGATGAAGAACTGGCTGCTGGCGCTGTCCTTCACTACTGTACGGGCCATGGAAAGCACGCCGCGGGTATGCTTCAAATCGTTCTTGATGCCGTTTTGCGCAAATTCACCCTTGATGGCGTCAACGGGGCTGCCTGCGCCGCCCTGCATCATAAATCCGGACATGATGCGGTGGAAGGTGAGCCCGTCATAGTATTTTTCATCCACCAGCTTCATAAAGTTGGTGACGGTGATGGGGGCAATATCGGCGTCCAGTTCAGCTACGATGGTGCCATAATCCTGAATGTCGATCTGCACATAGTATTTGCCGGACAGAATGCCGCCCTTTTCATCTTCCTCATTACCGGTGGAAGGAGCAAAGGCAACATATGCCACCGCCGCCACAAGCGCCACCAGTGCAATGATCAAAAGTCGTTTGAGCGTGCCGTTTTTCATGAAAGAATCACTCCGTTTCTTTTTCCATTGCCCCTATTATGCCAGTGAAATACCCTTTTGTGAAGAGGCAAAAAGGAAAATTCACAGTTTGTTCTTCGTCAGGTCACAGCTGTTTTTCTTCTTCCCGCACATATTCCAGAATATCGCCCGGCTGGCAGTCCAGCACATCACAAATAGCTTCCAGCGTGGTAAAGCGGATGGCGCTCACATGGCCGTTCTTCAGTTTGGACAAATTCACATTGGCTACACCCACCCGCTCCGACAGTTCATTCAGAGACATTTTCCGGTCCGCCATAACACGGTCCAGTCTTAAAATAATTGCCATCATATTCCTCCTTCCGACTTACAGCGTTTCATCGCTGAGTTGCTGCAGGCTCTGACCATATTCGAAGATGTACGCAATGAGCAGCACGGCAGCGGCTTTGATCAGGAAAGTAAGATCTAAATTGTAATTGACGGCAACATGCGCAACTTTATCGCTGACTATCATTTCCGCAGCCTTGTAGCCAAAGGAGACAAACAGCGTTTCGCTCAGGGTCAGCACGTTGTTCATGATGCCCATGATCACCATCAGTCCGGACAGTTTTTTCAGGTTCTCACCCACCTGACCCATAAAAGGCTTGCCTTCGCATACAGGCTGCAGAATGCGAATCACGCAGTCAGTCGCAAATCTTGCCACTACCATCATGCCCGCAGCGATGCCCGCAGCAACCATAATCTGCCACAATACCACGCCATAGTCAGGCGCATAGCCCTCCGCCATGGTCAGAGAAACAGGGCCCAGTGTCCAGACGTTGAAGCCTTCACCGATCATTTCGGGAGCCAAGTTGAACAGCTTTGCTGCCAGCGCAATCAGCAGCGCGACGCCGCATGCCACCATACCCACCACCGTCAGCACCTTGACGATTTTGAATACCGTTACCAGAATCTTGGCGATCTTGTTCATTTTTTCAGTTTTCATCATGTTCATTTCCTCCTTATTTGCCTTTGGCACACTTATCATACCGCAACATTTTATGTTTGTCAACTGTTTTTTAATGTTTTTCGTTAAATTTTATATTTTTCGACAGCTCCGCCTAATTTACGGAAGATAATTGACGAAACCCCTTCCAACCGTTAAAATAGCAATGCGCACTGCAATTTTTCAAACTGCCATAACATCAAAAGGATGGTTATTTTCATGAACCGGTTGAAACAAATGTTCCGCAACGGCACCACCTATAAAGCCCTGCTGCTCTCCATCATCATTTCCGGTCTGAGCTACGGCCTGTACAAGGGCGTACTGGACAACTTCCTGGCCGAAGTAGTCAAGATGGGCGAAATGGACAGAGGCGTAACCGAATTCTTCCGCGAACTGCCCGGCATTCTGCTGGTGTTCATTCTGGCAGCGTTCTATACGCTGTCTGCCGAAACCATGTACAAAGCAGGCGCCGTGATCATGCTCTGCGGTATGGGCATGCACGCCTTTCTTCCCCCCACCAAGGTGCTCATCACGCTGGCCATCTGCGTATATTCTCTGGGCGAACACATTCAGCTGGGACTGAAAAGCACCCTCACCATGAGCTATGCCCGCAGTGAACGCAGCGGCGAAGCGCTGGGCATTCAAAGCGCCACCCAGCAGGCAGGCACACTGGCCGGTTACCTGATTGTGGTCATGGTCTTCGCCTTCCTCACCAAGGATGCGCCCTACACCCTGTTCTTTGCCGCAGCTGCCGCTTTGGCGGGTGTCAGCGCCCTGTGCAGCATGAAAATGAAGGGCCAGAGCATTCCAGATGCCCATAAGCGCCGCTTCTATTTCCACAAAAAGTACCGCAAGTATTATATGCTGGAAATGTTCTACGGTGCCCGCAAGCAGGTATTCCTCACTTTCGGTCCCTATGTGCTCATCCTCTTTTACGGCGCCAACGCCGCCACCATCAGCCTGCTCTTTGCCATTTCCGCAGTGGCCGGCTTCATCTGCTCTCCCATCGTGGGCCGCATCATTGACAAAGTAGGCTACAAAACCGTGATGGTGACGGATACCATCATTCTGGTGGGCGTGTGCCTCATGTACGGCTTTGCCCACCACATGTTCCCAACGCACATCGCCTTTATCGTCTGCTGCGTGAACTATGTGCTGGACTCCGTCATTTCCCTGGCCTCCATGGCGTCCAACGTGTATGTGAAGGAACTGTCCGACAACCAGGAAGAAATGAAAGCCACCATCTCCACCGGCGTATCCATCAACCACGTGATCACCATTTTCATCGCCCTCTTCGGCGGCTGGATCTGGGAAGCACTGGGCATTGAAACGCTGTTTATCCTGTCCGCCATTCTGGGGCTGCTCAACAGCGCCTATGCCGCTACCATCAAAACCAAAAAACAGCGGGAACAGCTGTCCGCATAACAACAAGGGACTCTCTATGGCGTTTCCCTTAGAGGTTAACAACAAAACAATCCCCCGAAATCCATCAAGATTCCGGGGGATTTTCATGTACACCTGATCGAATGACAGCCTTACTCGATGATTGTGTAGGTGAACATTTCGTAATGCAGTCTGGTGCCTACATCAACTTCAGAAGGAAGCAGCGCCATGGCAATATAAAGCGCTTCATCCGCCGGAGCATCATCAGCACGGAGATAGGCGTATTCGCCTTCAATTTTAACCACTGTGTAATCCTTCTGTTCCATATGCAGCCCTTTCTCCTCTTCATGAAGGATTTTTTTCATCATATCACAATGGACATTTACTGGCAAGGGCAGCAGCACTTTCTGCGTGCCTGCCAAGAGTTATGCATTTTTCTTTTCCAGGCACATCATAACAACCACCATGGCCGCTGCCAGTAAAAATGCCCCAAAGCCGAACGCAAACGGAAGCTTCACATGGCTTTCATACAGGAAGCCGGCCAGCGCCGAGCCAAAGATACTGCCGAAGGACTTGACAGCATTGAAGGAACCCATCACCAGATTGCTGTCGCTGCCTTTACCCAGCTGCGCCGCCTTATTCTGCATCAAAGGCAGTGACACAAAGTAGAAGGCAAAAAACACCACATTGACAGCAATGAACATGCCCATCTGCTCCGCAAAAATCACCCCGGCCATGGCCATAGTGCATACCGCCATCACACCTGCCAGATAAGGTGTAAAGCGCTTGCGCTTCAATATCCACATGCACAAGGTGCCGTTTGCCGCCAACGAGATGACCCCCAGCGCCGCCTTAATGACGCCGTTATAACCACTGGACAGGAGGAACTGATCCCGCAGATAATAATTGAAGCACTGTTCAAAGGCGATATAGCCAAGATTGGCAAGCCCGTAGGACAAAAACAGCGATGCAATAAGGGGCGTCATGAATTTCCTGCACTGCAACAGCGCAGATAAGGGATTGCTTTCCCGAACAAGCAGCCGCAGCGGCGGGCGCACCGCGTGGGTTTTGTCATCCCGACACAAAAGAAAATGACCCACCGAGCAGACAATAAGCACCAACACCTGCAGCCACACAGACAAGTAGGGATCCACTTCACCCACCATGCCGCCCACAAAATAACCAAAAGATGAGCTGACTGCCGTCACCGTAGCATGGATGGCCAGATTTTTACCCCGGCTTTTATCATCGGAGCAGTTGACTACATAGGTCATAAACGCCACATAGGAGCCGCCGCAAAACGCACCGGCAAACATTCGGGCCAGCAAAAATTCTGCTTCCGACCGGGCGATGCCAAAGAGCACCTGTCCCACGGCATAGCCCAGCCCTGCCACCAGCATCACACGGCGGCTGGAAAAATAGCCCGCCATTTTGCCCCAGAAGGGAGAAAACATAAAATTGAATGCCATCATGGCAGCCAGCGCCAGCCCAAACATGTAGTCATTGAGGTTCAAATCCAGAATAATCGTAGGCGTGACCGGATGCACAAAGTTGGCCGCCATGTTGAACACAAACATGACCACAAAAAAGGGAATCATTCTGCTTTCGTTGTTTTTCGCTTTATCCATTACGCTGTTTTCTCCTGCCGGATGTATTGTACGCAAGCACTTCCTCATCATAACAAAAGGCACCCGCTGCGTCAACTATCACCGCGATGGCGATCTGCCGCTGCGCATCTTGTGAAAAGCACGCCTTTTTTCCTTCCCTTTAGAGGAAAACAGCCAAGCTTCATCGAATGAATACTCAAATCCAGACATTTTAGGCCAACACAGGCAATATTAATTGAAAAGGAAGGTTTTCCCATGTCTTTGACCAATGGACAAAAGCTGCACGGCTTTACCGTGAACCGTGTGCGCCAGGTGGAAGAGCTCAGCGCACATCTGGTGGAAATGACCCATGACAAAACAGGCGCCCAGCTGGTGTGGGTGGATAACAAGGCCAGCAACAAGCTCTTTTCCGTGGCTTTCAAAACCCTGCCCGAAGACAGCACCGGCGTATTCCACATTCTGGAACACTCCGTGCTCTGCGGCAGCGAAAAGTTTCCCGTGAAGGAACCCTTCGTGGAACTGCTTAAAAGCTCCATGAACACTTTCCTCAACGCCATCACCTTCCCGGATAAAACCATGTACCCCGTGTCCTCCCGCAACGAGCAGGACTTTATGAACCTGACCGAGGTGTATCTGGACGCCGTGTTTGCCCCCGCCATTTTGCACAATCCCAGCATCTTCCATCAGGAAGGCTGGCATATTGAAATGGAAAATGAAAACGACACCCCCACCTATAAGGGCGTCGTGTTCAACGAAATGAAGGGTGCCATGTCCTCTGTGGATGAAGTGATCATGGAAGGCATGACAGCGGCCGCTTATCCCGATACCTGTTACGCCTACAATTCCGGCGGCGATCCCCGGGTGATCCCGGAATTGACCTATGAACAGTTCATTTCCATGTACCACCGTTACTATCACCCCTCCAATGCCCGTATCTTCCTGGACGGCAACGTACCCCTTGACCGCGTGCTCACCCTGATTGATAGCTATCTGTCCCGCTACGAGCGTTCGGACGAAAAGCATGAGATCACCATGCAGGTGCCCTTTGCCTGCGAAAAGACCCAGTATTATGAAGTATCCGCACAGGACGGCACGGAAAACAAGGCCATGCTGACGCTGGGCAAGATCATCGGTACCTGGCAGGACGTGCAGCGCACCTATGCTGCCGAGATCCTGTGCGACATGCTGGCCGGCAACAACGAAGCACCTCTCAAGCGCGCCGTCATGAGCGCAGGGCTGTGCCAGGATATGGACATCATGGTTGAAAACTCCATCGCTCAGCCCGGCATGATGCTGACCGTCAAGAACATTGACCCTGACAACGCCGGCAAGATCCGCGATCTTATCAAGGCGACCTGCGAAGACCTGCTGAAGAAAGGCCTTGACAAGGACGCCCTCAACGCCTGTATCAACGTGTTTGAATTCCACGTTCGTGAACCTCATGAACCTGCAGGCCTGATGCGCAACATCATGGCCCTCAACACCTGGCTCCATGACGGCGATCCCTTGGACGGCATGGTGTACAACGAATACATCGCCACTTTGAACGCCATGGTGGAAAACGGCGGCTTTGAACAGTTGCTGCACGATTTGTTCATCAAGGAAGATGATCTGGTCATCATGCACACTCTGCCCTCCACCACCCTGGGCGAAGAACTGCGCGCAGAAGAAGCGGCCAAGATCAAGGCCATCACCGATAAGTGGACTGAAGAAGACAAAAAGGCCGTCCTTCTTCTCAACGAAAAGCTGCATACCTGGCAAAAGAGCAGCGATACCCCCGAACAATTGGCCACGCTGCCCGTATTGGACATTGCCGAAGTGAGCCCCGATCCCGTGCTGCTGCACACCGAAGAAACGGATGTAAACGGCGTGAAGGTGCTCTATCACGAAACGGCTACCAACGGCATCGTCCACCTGAACTATTACTTCAAGCTGACCGACTGCACTTTGGAAGAACTTTCCGCTCTCTCCGGGCTGGATGATCTGCTGGGCGTACTGCCCACCAAACAGCACACCGCCACCGAGCTGCAGCAGATTGTGAAAATGCATCTGGGCCGCCTCAACTTCTCCGTAGAATGCCGCGGCGGCTATCAGGATAAGAATCTGTGCACCCCCGTGCTGCGGGTCAACTGCTCCGTCATGGCGGACAAGGTGGATATCGCCCGCGACCTGATCGCAGAAATTCTTTTGACCACCGACTTTGACGATACCGCCCGCATCCGCGAAGTGGCGCTGCAGGTGGACGAAAACGCCAAGCAGATGTGCATCATGGCAGGCCATTCCCTGGCCAGCACCGCCGCCTGCTCTCACTACAGCGCTTCCGGCGCCGTGGCAGAAGCGCTCAGCGGCTACACCAACGTGCAGCGCGTCCATGCCCTGTCCCAGAACTTTGATGAACAGGCTCCTGCCTATGCCGCGCTGCTGAAAGATAAGCTGCTCAAGGCTGCCGTGCAGAAGAAGCTGGTGCTCTCCATCACCGCCAATAAGAAGATCGACGCCGCGCCTCTCTTTGGCATGCTGCCCGAAGGCGAATGTGCCCCGGACGCCGCCGAATACAAGAGTCAGGTGCCTCACGCACTGGGCATCAAGATCCCCGCGCAGATCGGCTATGCCGTACTGGCCGCTGGTACCGAAGACGCCGGCATGCAGTACCACGGCTCTGCCGCCGTGGCCAGCAACATTCTGCGCTTTGGCTACCTGTGGAACGTGATCCGCGTGCAGGGCGGCGCCTATGGCACGGGCATCACCATTGGCCGCAATACCGTGGTGTGCCATTCCTACCGCGATCCCTCCCCCGCCAAGTCTCTGGATTCCTACCGCGGCTGCGCCCAGTTCCTGCGCGAATTCAAGGAAAGCGGCGAAAGACTGGATAAGTTCGTCATCAGCACGGTGGCCCGTACCGAACCCCTCATGTCTCCCCGCGATGAAGGCGTGCGCGCCGACAGCGAATGGTTCGCCGGCAAGACTAGCGACATGATCCGCGCGGAACGCGAAGAAATTCTCTCCACCACCTGGGAGCAGGTGCTCTCCTGGTGTCAGGTGCTGGAGCACATGGCGAAGAACGGCACCGTGTGCATCGTGGCCCACGATGAAGCGCTGAAAGCCGCCGAAAAGGAAAACCTGACGCTGGCGGAATAAGCATTGCTGCCCGGACCTGACCGCCCATTCAAAAACAAGAGAATCAAAAAGCATCCTGCCAGTCAGCGGAAACGATGCCAAGAAAGGATTTGTCCTTTTTCATCATGACTGTAACTGATTTGTGGTGCATGATCAAAAACAAAGCGAAACAGCAAGTCAAGCAAGACTTGCTGTTTTTTTGTACTGCCGTGATAGAATGAATGCGACAAACTTGAACAGATCGAATGTATAAGAATCTGCGAGATGATGAATGTGCCAAGTCTGCCTGACCATCGTCACCATCAGCGGCCCTTTTGTGCTGATTACCACCTGCTTTTCCTACGTGATCCGTTCACAGGTCAAGCAGGCAAGGCCATGATGGGCCAGCTTGCGGCGTCGCTTCCAATGTCGCCACGATCGCGGGCATGGTCTGCATCGGCTTTAGTCAGGGCGTTCAGGCGCTGCCTGGCTATTGCGCGGGCACAAAACTGCAGCATCGCTTCAAAAAGGTCCTGCACAGGCCAACCCGTGGCAGACTTGCCTTCCACACGCTGGCAGCGGTGCTTTACATCGCCGCATTCCGGAAAACAAGAAAGCAAGAATCAACATTTGATACTCCCAAAGCCTTTTTCATCTTCAAACCATCAAAAGCCCTAAAGCCTCGCAGCAGCAGAACTTTCGATCTTCTTTTTACAAAAAAGCGCCCCCTGCCAAAGCAGAGGGGCTTGATCATTTTATGTGTTTTCCTGTCAGCGTCTGCGGAGTCTGCCAATCACAGCAACGCCCAGCGTACTGATGCCCATCAGGGTAACCCACAGGACAATCCTGCTGTAATCACCGGTCTGAGGCAGCGGATCGGTGGCAATGCAGGTATTGACAAAGAGAATCCGGTCCGTTTCCTGCTTGTCGGGGTTTACAATTCTGTTCCCGTCAAAGAGAAAACTCCAGTATTCTTTATGCTGCAAAGCACCCGAATCCTGAACTTCAGTCCTGGCCGTCCTGTCATACTGCCAGCCCTGGACATACAATTCCTCCATGGTCACGCTTTCATCCAGACTGGTCAATTCGTAGAGGTTTGCACCAATCATCGATACAGATTCCGGATAGGTGATCCTGACTTCCGCCGTTACGGTGCCAATACCATTCGTCGAAACAGCAAATTTCCCGTTATGATAATCAACAACGGCAGGACCAACCACTTCCACCACAGCGCACTTGTTTTCGCTCTCAATCTGAGCAAAATCATTTTCATCGCCCTGATAGAGAAGATCCACAGCAAAGTAGAAGGTTTTTGCGCCGGGGACGATCGTGCCGATATTCTCAACCGCCTTGCTCACAGGGAACACTTTGGTAATATAGCCTTCATGATACCGGTTGATGATTACAGCGCCCGCCGCCAGATCATCCTGTTTCACCGTTTTGATCGTATGGTCGTAAGACCAGAATCTGGGCGCAGTGCCGGTTTCAACCACTTCAAATACAACGCCGTCCGCATCTTCCGCATTCATCCAGAAGGTTACGTTTTGGGCGCCGGTCCACACATTGCCGGCATCAGTCACATCAACGTCAATAGAGAAGCTTATGGCTTCGCCTATGGCAACCGTCTTCTGTACACCGCTGCCAATCTGAATGGTCACGCTGTTGTTGGGCACGGCCGCGCGGGCGCTCATCTGTCCGGAATCAGCCACAGTCTTTTTGGCTGTTACCGTAAAGTCGAAGGTATAGGTACCCGCTGCAGGAGCAATACTGCCTGCTTTCTCGACCTTCTTGGTTACAGAAAAGCTCTTGCCGACAATTTCCGTACGCGTGTTGATTACATTGTAGCCATCAACCGCGGTCTGGTAGTAATTGTTGGCGTCTTCAGTAATGGTGTAGATGATTTCTTTGCCGTCTTTGTATTTATCAAGTTCGGCAAAGGTCCACTTCCAGCCATCTGCAGCGGTTACAACCTTGCTCTCCTTCACCATGCCATCGGCCAGCAGGTTGATGGTAATGCTTTCGGGACGCATATCCTCGGTATCGCCAACCCAGGTCTTTCTGCCGCTCACACTGATCTTTTCAGGTTCATAGCTGTTGGTCAGCGTCGTTACAGTGCCTTCCTTGGCTGTATCAGTCAGTTCGTACCCTTCGGGCAGAGAGGCTTCATCTTCCGTCCAGGTGTATTCGATTTCAACACCTGCAGCATACTTGGGCAGTTCATTCACAGTGGCTGCCCAGTTGTTCGCCTCGTTGAGTGTTACTTCTGTGCCGTCGCTCAGCGTGACCTTGAGTTCAGCGGGGCGCTTGCCGTCCTGATTCTCAGCATCTTTCCAGACCTTC
>JAFYLS010000064.1 GCA_017550035.1 Clostridia bacterium | reverse complement strand
GGAGGGTAATTTAATTTGAATCATAAATACAGCTCCTTTAACAGTGTTAGAACAAGTATACAAAAAACAATGTACCATAAAAATCTCGCAAAACAGGAATTGAAAGTCGAACAAGAAAATGCTATAATATATTAACTAATAAACAAAAGGTGATAGCTATGAGCGAGAAGAAGTATATTGTCAGCTTAGATCAAGGGACCACCAGTTCCAGATGTATTATTTTTGACCACGCAGGGCAGATTGTTGCCACGGCGCAGCGTGAGTTTACCCAAATTTATCCAAAACCCGGATGGGTAGAACACAACCCTATGGAAATCTATGCATCTCAAGTTGGCGTGCTCAATGATGCGGTGATTCAAAATGGCATTGACCCGGAAGAAATTGCCGGGATCGGTATTGCCAATCAGCGGGAGACCACCATTCTGTGGGATAAGAACACCGGAAAGCCTATTTATAATGCCATTGTATGGCAGTGCCGCCGTTCTGCGGATATTGTGGAAGAACTGAAGGCGGCCGGCCTGGAAACCTATATTCGTCATACCACCGGATTGATTCCCGATGCATATTTTTCGGCAACAAAGATCAAATGGATTTTGGATAACGTACCGGATGCCCGGGAGAAAGCCGAAGCGGGCGACGTTTTGTTTGGTACCGTGGATACGTGGCTGGTATGGAATTTAACAGGCGGACAAGTTCATGTGACGGATTATACCAATGCGTCCAGAACGATGCTATATGATATTCGTAATCTTGCATGGGATGATAAATTATTAGACACCTTGAATATTCCAAAGTCCATTTTACCGAAAGTTTGCAATAGCAGCGAAATTTACGGAAATATGAAGATGAACGGTGTGGAAATTCCCATTGCGGGCATTGCCGGTGACCAGCAAGCGGCTTTGTTCGGACAAACTTGCTTTGAACCGGGGGAAGCTAAGAATACCTATGGAACAGGTTGTTTCTTATTGATGAATACCGGTGAACAACCCTTTGAAAGCCAACACGGCTTGATTACAACCATTGCAAGCGGTATTGACGGGAAAGTGACGTATGCCGTGGAAGGTAGTATTTTCGTGGCGGGTGCCGTGATTCAATGGTTGCGGGATGAATTGAAGATGCTCAATTCTTCTGCTGAATCGGAAAGTATTGCTTTATCGGTTCCGGATAATGGTGGTGTTTATATTGTGCCGGCCTTTGCAGGTTTGGGTATCGATAATGCCTATGTTGATTTGAGTGCTCCCGAAGTGCCGATCATGGATGGCAGTGCCAGCCCATTCGTGTTTCTGATTCAGTCGGCCGGTGTTCTCGAGCAGGATGCACCGAAAAAGTTTATCCGAATCAAGCAGCGCGTATCTGTCAGCGATGGCGACAAAGAAGCCGTTTTTCTGCCCCATCAGGGCTTCAAGGTTTCGTTTACCATCGATTTCGATCACCCGGTATTCGAGCAACAAAAGCAGACGGCGCGCTGGCACAGCCTGTAACAATTGCGGCCGGGGAAACCGGAAACACCTACAATCCCTTCAAGCAGATCGAAGTCAGCAAGCTGGACTTCGTGACCCTGCCGGATGAAAACGGCGTGGAGTACGGTGAACCGCTGGCACAGTTTACTTACACGGTGAAGATTCCCTGACCGGAGGCATAACCTCCGGTAGGGCTTCGTCCGGATGAAAGAATTACCCCATTACATTATGAAAATGGCAGGTAGTAGATATGGATAAAACAAGACAGATGACGGAAGAAGAACTGAAGCTTCTTCGAAAGAAGCGCCGCGAAATGGAAGCGCAGAAGGAAGCCGAAGAGCATAAGCCGGCCAATGGTGCGCCGAAAAACGGCGATGCAAAGCGCCCTGTAAAGCGCAAGGGCAAGAAGAAGCGCCGCAAGAACCGCAAAAAACGCAGGCTGATGATCATCATCGCCGTGCTGGTTGTGGTGGTAATTGCTGCAGGTGTGCTGATCGGCATGTCGATGTGGAAGAAGCAGGTGCTGGAACAGCAGAAGTTTGACGCCTACCAGTTTGACACCAACGCTATGGCCGGACGCATCAAGAACATGACCGAAGAGGAGATCCAGGCTGAACTGAACCGTGTGGTCGAGGAAGGCATGTTCAATATCTCCATTGCCAGCGCGATTGTGCTGGATCCGGTCAAGACGGTTGAGGAAAAGCTGGACAACGGCCGTACGGTGAAGAAGAACGTGCGCGAGGGCGAGGCCCGAATTGAAAACATTCAGGCCAACCGCTACCACATGCAGGTGGACATCTTCCGCGATGACAACGGCGAATGCATCTATTCGAGCAAGCTGATCCGGCCGGGCTATTCCATTGAATACATCCAGCTGGACGAAAAGGCGATCAAGCCGGGTGAGTACGATGTAACGGCGGTGTTCTCGGCCATTACGCAGGAGGAACTGCAGCTCTACGGCCAGGCCGCAGCGCAGATCAAACTGTATGTCACAGACGAGAACGGCAGGATCCCGCTGGCCACCGCCACGCCGCAGCCCAGCCCCACGCCCACCGCGGCGGCAGAATGATTTCACAGGGACAGCTTCCCTATGAAATAATCAAACAGGAAAGGATGTGTATAGAACGGTAGTTTCAAAAATTCTCTGCGTGAATGACGGGCAGGGAAGTCGACAGGGAGCAAAAGCTCCAGAAAACTGGTTGGTGTTTCCCGCCCGACATTCCCGGGCAGAGAACGTCGGAATGTAAGGCAAGCAGGACCGAAGGCTGCAGCGCCGGGCAGCCGGTTCCGAAAGGAACGCGCAAAATAATAAGAAAAGAGAGAAGAACTATGAAGAAGATCCTTGCTTTTGTAATGATTTTCATGCTGCTGTGCGGCAGCGCGCTGGCGACGGAGTATGGGTTTAGTGCGCATAATCCCGAGAGATACGATAGTCCGGCAAATGCTACTGAAAACAACAAGGCTGAGACCGAGCTGTGGCTGAAGGTTGCAGCAACCGGTCAGATCGACGTAACTGTTCCGCTGGTACTGGTTTTCCAGACCAACATTGAAGGC
>JAFYLS010000063.1 GCA_017550035.1 Clostridia bacterium | reverse complement strand
TCTGGGTGCTATCGGTATGATGGTGATCGATGCCGAAACCGGCGCTATCACCACCGACATGATCACTGCTGAAGCCGTTGTCGAAATCGGCACTGACGAAGAAGGCAACGAAGTTGAAAACGTTGTCGGCTATAAGCTGGTTTCCGATCTGTACACCGGTGCCGAATGGCCCGTGGACGAAGAAGTTGCTGCCATCAAGAATGCCTGGATCGCCGAAATCGACGGCGAACTGGGTGTGAAGGTGGGTACTGCCAACGTTATCTTCGACAACTATGACGAAGAAGGCAAGCGTCTGGTCCGTAAGCAGGAAACCAACTCCGGTAACTTTGCTGCCGATGCTCTGTACTACCTGTTCGACAACATGGGCCTGGATGTTGACTTCTCTATCATGAACGGCGGCGGCGTCCGCAACAAGGCCGTTACCGGCGAACTGTCCTACCTGACTCTGAAGAACATTCACACCTTCGGCAACGTTGCCTGCCTGCAGACTATCACCGGTCAGCAGTTGCTGGATGCTCTTGAATGGGGCGCCCGCGGCGCCGGCACAGGCGAAGAAATCGGCGGCTTCCTCCATACTTCCGGTCTGACCTACAAGATCGCTACCAACTATCCCTCCACTCTGGTGATGGATGAAGAGATCGGTCTGTGGCTGGCCGGCCCCACTGCCGGTTATCGCGTCCATGACGTGAAGGTATACAATAAGGAAACCGGCGCCTGGGACGATCTGGATCTGAATGCCACTTACAACCTGGCCGGTTACAACTACACCCTGCGCGATCTGGGCGACGGCTTCAACATGTTTGACGGCGCTGTGAACGTGCTCGACTACGTAATGGAAGACTATATGGTTCTGGCTAACTACGTTTCCGGCTTTGAAGGCGGCATCGTGGAAGCCACCAACTCTCCTCTGGCTGCCAAGTATCCCAACTTCAAGGTGGACTACAGCACCGTAAACGGCGCTGGCCGCATTGAACTGGTGACCGTGGAATAACCCATTAACTACCTAAAGGACAGTCTTACAGACTGTCCTTTTTCTTTTTTATTCTTTCGCTTAAACATCCTGTTTCAAAGTCAGTGTATCAGCGTATAAAGGATTTTGAAAGCCAATGGCGAATTTTACAGGTATTACGCCTGAATATCCTTTGGAGGAATGTATGAAACTGATTTCATGGAATGTAAACGGTCTTCGCGCTGTGATGAATAAAGGATTTATGGAGATTTTTTCCGATCTGGATGCAGATGTTTTCTGCCTTCAGGAAACAAAACTTCAAGCTGGTCAAATCGATATGAATCTTCCCGGCTATCATCAATACTGGAATTACGCTGATAAAAAAGGCTATTCCGGCACAGCTGTTTTTTCCAGAAAAGAACCGCTGTCCGTGCGCTATGGTATTGGTGTGGATGAGCATGACCATGAAGGCCGCGTAATCACCCTTGAATTCGATGATTTGTTCCTGATCACCGTCTACACGCCTAACGCCCAAAGAGAACTTACTCGTTTGGACTACCGCATGCGCTGGGAAGAGGATTTTCTTTCTTATATCCTCGAACTTGAGAAAATCAAACCGGTTGTATTCTGCGGCGATCTGAATGTCGCACACCAACCCATTGATTTGAAGAATCCCAAAGCCAACGAAGGCGTCCACGGCTTCACCCAAGAAGAACGCGGAAAAATGGATGTCATACTAAACAGTGGTTTTGTAGATACCTTCCGTCATTTCTATCCAGATCTGACCGGTGCCTACTCCTGGTGGAGTTACATGTTCAAAGCACGGGAAAAGAATGCCGGGTGGCGCATTGATTATTTCATTGCTTCGGAAAAACTGCTTCCCCGAATTGTAAGCGCTTCTATTCATCCTGAAATCCCGGGGTCGGACCATTGCCCCGTTGAACTTGTAATCCAGTAAACAGTTTGCCATCACATCATTCGAAAGGAGTTTTGAACATGGCTGCAAAACATATTAACCACGAGGAATTTCATGCAATTCTTTCTCAGCACGAAAACGTGCTTGTGGATTTCTGGGCGCCCTGGTGTCCTGACTGCGTCCGTATTACAGAAGCATATGACCAACTATCCAAAGAACACGAAGGCCGTCTCGTGGTCGTAAAAGTCAATATTGACGATGAAAAAGAACTGGCCCAGCAACAGTCGGTAAAAGCCATCCCCACCCTCATTCTTTACAAGAACGGTCAGGAAGTGGACCGCATTATGGAACCCGAATCCAAGGCGATTATGGATGCTTTTATTGGTCTTTCCATGCAGACGGAGAAGAAAACAACCGAAAATGTGATCCGCGATACCGTGATCATTGGCGGCGGCCCTGCGGGTTATACGGCTGCACTTTACGCCGCACGCGCCGGGCTGGATGTGCTGCTACTGGAGAAACTGGCTGCCGGCGGACAAATGGCACTGACCAACGACATCGACAACTATCCCGGTTTTGAAAACGGCATTGACGGCATTTCTCTTGCACAGAAAATGAAACAGCAGGCAGAGCGCTTTGGTGCAAAGACCGTACTTGCTGAAGTTTTCTCTGTTGATCTGAAAGCAAATCCCAAAGAGGTGCGTACAAACCTCGGCACTTTCCTTGCCAAAACCATCATCATCGCAACCGGAGCCAATCCCAGGCAGCTGGATATTTCCGGCGAAAAGGAACTGATCGGCCGCGGCGTACATTATTGCGCTGCTTGTGACGGCATGTTCTATAAAGGCAAAACCGTCGTAGTAGTAGGCGGCGGCAATTCCGCCGCAGAGGATGCGCTTTTGCTCAGCCGTATTGCAAGCAAAGTCATTTTGGTACACCGCCGCGATGTGCTTCGTGCTACCAAAGTGTATCACGAACCGCTGATGCAGGCGGAAAATGTGGAATTCTGCTGGAACAGCGCACCGGTGGAACTTGTGCAAGAGAATGGTAAATTCTCCGGACTTATCGTAGAAAATGTCGCTGACGGTAGCCAAAGTCTGATTTCCTGTGATGGCGTATTCGTCAGCATTGGACGCAAACCTGCAGCAGGTCTTTTCCTGGGGCAATTGGAAATGACCCCTGAACGTTATATTATTGCCGGCGAAGATACAAAAACCAGCGAAGCAGGCGTATTTGCCGCCGGAGACGTACGCACCAAGGCACTTAGGCAGGTCGTTACTGCAGTAGCGGATGGCGCCCTTGCAGTTGCGGCAACCGAAGAATATCTTGCTACACTCTAAAATTTCAACAGACAAAAAGCACCGCTTTTGCGGTGCTTTTTGTTTCTTCCTTTATTTCATGAAGGTAAACGCCTTGAGTTCAAACAGCGGTTTATCCGTGAAGTAATCTGCCATCCAGCCTTCCACAGTATGTTCGCAGACAAAGTAAACGGCATGACGCCCAGTCACATTCCGTACTTTGGTTTGATACACACCATCGTGCGTGCCAATCTCGCAGACACCGATTTCTTCTCCATTCTGATCATCATCCAGCATCACACGCACACGGCAGGTAGTACCCATTCCACGCACGGAAAGGGACAATGTCAACCTGTCTCCAGTGTAATCCTCACCGAAATCAAAGTACTTATAGCCAATCACACATCCACTGGTAATCCGCGTTACAACGCGCTCAAACGCATCTTTTTCTGCAATGAAGCATTTACCCTTCAGTACGCATGCGATATCCGCAGGTGTGATTTTGTAAGGATTCAACGAATCCTCAAAGCCAAGAGATGTCATTTCAACCGGCGGGATGGTGCCATCCGGCAGAATATTGATTTTTTCCACACATGCCCTGCGGGACATGATGGTGTTGTTTGTCATTCGGTGATAGAAAACATACCATTGTCCGTTTATACAGGCCAGAGAACCATGGTTGTTTCCACCCGGATAATCCACGCCATTATCCACAATATAACCACGATACTTAAACGGACCGCGCGGTGAATCAGAAGTTGCATAAGCCAATCTGCTGCAGTGACGAGGAGAATAGATCAAATAATATGTTCCGTTGATTTTACGGGGAGAACTGGCTTCAAAAAAGCGTTCATCCCAGGGAGCATTTTCTGTATCATCAATCACTGGACACATATAACTGCCTGGCACGACAGTGCACATATCCGTCCCATCCAATTCATTCATATTGGATTCGGTAAATCCATAATACACATACACTTTTCCGTCGTCATCAACCAAGACGCCGGCATCATTGAAAATACCGTCATCTCCTACTTTTTCCCCGTCCTTGTACAAATACTGGGAATGCAGTTTGAATGGACCTTCAGGTTTGTCCGATACGCCAATAGCCCCCTTGGAACCTACAATATAGGCATACAGATAATACTTCCCATCTTTTCCCTGTACCACATCAGGTGCAAAGAGCTGGGTATCAGTCCAGTACGTATCAGCAGGACGTTCGCCGGCGCGGGTACGGAAACTGTCGCCGTGACATTGCCAATTGTTGAGATCATGCACAGAAGCAGACCACACTTTCAACACATGGTCGCAGAAAGACTGACCGGCAGGCTGATCGTGAGAGCCATACAGATATACACGGTCTCCGAATACACGGGGCTCACCATCCGGAATGTATTCCCATAGAGGCAAAATCGGATTTGGCATAACATTCACCCTTTCCTGTTACTTTTGCTTTGCCTGCTCTCGAAGATCATTTTCTTTTACGATCTCCATAATCTCTTCATAGCGATTGATCACACCCAGATAGTTTTCCGCCCGATGCGGATAGGTGCATTCCGTGCAGTCTTTATATCCCCATTCATTATAGGTACAGTTGCCGCCGCATTTTCTCCCCAATGCATACAGGGGGCAATAGCAAAACAGGCAGCTGAACTCTTCTTCGTTAACACCTTCATGGCAGGGGAAATATTCACACTCTTTATTCTGAAAGAAATTGAAATGAACTGCTCTTTCCATTTTTCTCGCCTCTTTGTTGATACAGCATTTTATCCTCGCCGATAAAATACAGATAATATGTAACAGCAAGCAGGTCCGCACATCCGCCGGGACTGATATTCTTTTCAATAAACTGCTGATCGATTTCTTTCAGCGTGTCATGGTTCCAGGAAGTACTCGCTAAAGATGCACTTACACTCTGCATCCATTTTTGCGCTTCCATTCCGCCCCTGCGAATGACGTTGCTATCCTGCACATGTGCCATTAATGCAATCATAGCACAAAGCCCTGCATCATTCAATGTTTTTCCCCCACGAAGTGCATTCAAAAAAACAGGGAGAGAAACTTTCTTTACTGTTTCAAAACCGGAAGCAGCTTCCCCACGTGCACCGGTAATACCGTATTTGGCATACTGCAGTTCCCCGCCGGTTTCCAGCGCATTTTTCTTTTCCATTTGCTGAAGAAAATATCTTCCGCACACAGCAGCCGCAGAAAGCACGCTTTCTACGCTTGCATCTTCCCCGCAAACGCCCCGGGCATAGCTCAGAATTCCTAACGCAAACACTGCACCCTTGTGCGTATTGACACCAAGTTGAGAAAGCATGTTTTTCTCTGCTTCCATGCCGCATAGCTGCAATGCCTCATAACCGGCACGCTTCATTCCAAGCAGCGTACACTTTTCAAAATATTCCCGGAGCATCGCAGCACTTTCCATAAAATGAAACAAGTTCATATCGTGATGCGCACCATTGCTTGCGCAATCCACCAATCCGGGTTTTGGCGTCGTGATCGCTTCATAAAGCAATGCGCGTTGGACCAATTCGCCATTTTTCCGTATGAACTGCTTCTGCAAATGTGCAATGATGATCTCCTGTGTTTTAGCAAACAACTCTTCGGCGCAATGTTTTCTGCTGCGTGCACATACACGCGCAGGTTGATGGCAAATCAGGCAACCTCTCTCTTCATTTCTGGAAAGATGATTCCCTTGGGAATCTATCACATCCATATCAAACAACCGCCCCAGTTCATCCATTTCCTCAATCAGGCACAATGTTATTTTTAGTGTCACAGCATCAGCTCTGACTGTCCACATGGCCTCGCAGCCCGTAAAAGCATCTTTTTCATATACGTCATGAATTTCTGCATGCATTTTTTCAAACGCAACTATAATGCGCTCTTTACCTATGCTGAACGCTCTCCGGATTAAGCTGTTATTCTTGATGCTGCCGGGAATATTCATGGTAAAGGATACGACAGGTGCATGATATCGTTCCCTTAACGCATTTTGCCGCGCCGCCCGTTCATCTCTTGCCGCCAGCATATCTTGAATTGTCACATGACGAACTTTGTCCATTTTCATTTCCTCAGATACGCATGGCAGTCGGCCATTGCTGCTTCTCATCCCGCAGTTTTTCAATCCGCTCCTGCAGGTAAAGCATAGAACCTTCATCCATGCGGAAATCAAACACATGCAGCGCCTCTTTTGCTCGAAAAGCAGCCAGCGCCTCTCTGATTTCTTTGTCACATTGTTCGACTAAATCCGGTGCGCAAACAATCGCATCAAACTCATCAAAGCATGCAGAGGCACCAGACGGTATCCATTTTGCATTAACACGTCCGGAAACAGGCAGACACGCTTTGATCAATTCAAAGAATGCTTCACCCTCACAAAGAATACCTATATTTTTTCCCGCACATGCTGCCAAATGCTGTACAGTTTCCATCGACGGCGCAAATGCCACATAGACGCACTTATCCTTATCCGGAAGAAAATGCGCTGTATTCCGAGCAATGCCCGTGGGACACAGAATCAAATCACTCTCTTCGTCTACGCTGTAGGGATATTCCTGCACCTGACGCAACGGCCATACATGCACCTGAATATTTGGAATAGCTTCCATTTGCCGCTCAATAGTTTTGGTCAATTCCAAATAATCCGTCAGCACCGCAATGCGGATACCCGTCCATTTCATGCCCCATTCGCGCATCTTCAGATTGAGAAAAATCTGTATTTCCGCAGGAGAAAAACGCAGTTCGGTAAGTTTGCGGATCATTTGATCAATGGCGTTCATTGCCTGATATTTCCGGCTGTTACGATCCGTACGGACGAACTTAACAAATGTGCCCCTGCGGCGGGTCATTTCGATATCGCCCATTTCCTGCAGGCAGTCATATATTCTTTTCACTGTCCCGCAGGACAAGCGCAGTTTTTCTGCCATTTCACGAACCGTTGGCAGCTGAACACCCGTTTTCAATGCACCGGACAAAATCTGTGCATGAATCTGGTCGACCAGCTGCCTGTATACCGGAACCTGACTCGTAGGATCAATCTGATACTGAAACATACCTATACCTTAAAGCGGTCGGTACAGATTTTTTCTGTACCAACCGCTTCATATTCCTTAAAGAGAATTAAGATATTCCTGGCGTCCGGTCTGATAGAGGTTGTTTCCTTCGCTGTCAATGATAACAACCACAGGGAAATCTTCAACTTCCAGACGGCGAATTGCTTCTGCACCCAGATCTTCATAAGCGACGATTTCAGCCTTCTTGATGCACTTGGAAAGCAGCGCACCGCAGCCGCCGATAGCGCCAAAGTACACAGCGCCATGTTCCTTCATGGCATTGATCACGTCATCATTACGCTTGCCCTTGCCAATCATACCGGTTTCACCCATGGCGATCAGCGTGGGAGCATAAGCATCCATACGGTAGGACGTGGTGGGACCGGCGGAACCGATGGCCTGACCGGGCTTTGCAGGGGTGGGACCCACATAATAGATTACCGCATCCTTGATGTCCATGGGCAGTTCCTTGCCCTGAGCAGCCAGTTCGCAAAGACGCTTATGAGCAGCATCGCGGGCAGTATAGATCACACCGGAGAAAAGGCAGCTGTCGCCGGCCTTGAGAGAACGCGCTACTTCACGGCTAAGAGGAGCCTGAATCTTCTTCGTCATTTTAAATCACCTCGTGCTGATGGCGAGTCACATGGCAGTTGATATTGACTGCAATAGGAAGGCCGGCGATATGAGTGGGGCATTTTTCAATATTGACAGCCAACGCGGTAGTCTTGCCGCCAAAACCCTGAGGGCCAATGCCCAGCTGGTTAATTTTTTCCAGCAGTTCATCTTCCAGATTGGCATAGAATTCTTCTTCGTGGTGAGAATCAACGGGACGCAGCAGGGCCTTTTTGGCCATATAAGCCGCCTTGTCAAAGGTACCGCCGATACCCACGCCCACAACGATGGGCGGACAGGGGTTGGGACCCGCATCTTCTACAACCTTGAGTACGAAATCCTTCACACCCTGCAGACCGTCAGAGGGTTTCAGCATCTTGATCTGACTCATATTTTCGCTGCCGAAACCCTTGGGAGCCACGGTAATATCAATCTTATCGCCGGGCACGATCTGGTAGTAAATCATGGCGGGGGTATTGTCGCCGGTATTCACACGGTCAAGGGGATCGCGTACAACAGACTTGCGCAGGTAGCCTTCGGTGTAGCCGCGGCGTACGCCTTCGTGAATGGCTTCTTCCAGATTGCCTTCCACATGAACGTCCTGCCCCACTTCAATAAATACGCATGCCATGCCGGTATCCTGACACACAGGTACGTTATTTTCATCGGCAATGGTATAGTTTTCAATGATTTGATCCAGAATGCCTTGAGCCACAGGGAAAGGCTCACAGGCACGGCAATCCTTGATGCAGGTTTTCAAGTCGTCAGTCAGATGGCAGTTGGCTTCGATACAAAGCTTGCGTACCACGTCCCGCACTTGATCAGCGTTTACAATTCTCATTTTTACACCTCTTTATCATTAGATCATACTATAAATCGTGTCGATTTGTGTACCGTCACGATAGATCACATTGGCAACCGGCCGTCCGGAGTGAACATGCTTATTCGGAATACCCGTTATATTTTCAGCGATTTGCTTCAGTTCCCGTATATCCATCACAGGCAGACCGGCATCCTTCAGACGGAGTATCAGTTCTTCGTTTTTGGGATTGACAGCAACGCCGCGCTGGGTGACCAGCACATCAATATCCCGCCCGGGCGTGGAAATGCAGGAAACCCGATCCGTCACAATGGGCAAACGTGCACGGAACAGCGGCGCAATAATCATTGACAGCTTTGCACCTGCAGCTGTATCGCTGTGACCGCCGCTGCCGCCCATAATGCGCCCGTTGGAATCCGTATGCACATTCACATTGAATTCTGTATCTACTTCCGTAGCACCGAGGATTACGACATCCAGCTGATCCACCACCGCGCTTTTTGCAGCGGGAGAAGCATACTGCATGGCAGAAATCTCCTGATGTGCAGGATTCTTCCGGATGGATTCCACTGCTTTCAGATCAAAACACTGCACATCCATCAGCGATTCAAAGCAGCCTTTTTCCAGCATATCCACCAGATATCCGGTAATACCGCCGGATGCAAAAGAACCTTTGATATTGTCCTTCAGCATCAGATCCATCAGGAACCTGGCTGCAGCAAGAGAAGCGCCGCCGGCCCCGGTCTGAAAGGAGAAACCGTCTTTCAACAACCCGGAATGCTGAATCACCTTAACGGCAGTTTCTGCCATCAGAAGTCCAACAGGATCGCGGGTAATGCGAGTAGTACCGGAAACAATGCCCTGTGGATTACCGATTGCATCTACGGTTACCACATAATCCACATATATTTCAGGAATAGACCATCCTTTCAGAGGGTAGGGCATCAGGCAGTCCGTAATAACAATAACCTTTTGTGCATACATGGCATCCGGGAAAGCGTATCCCAAACTTCCGCATGCAGAAGGCCCATATTTACCGGAGCAGTTGCCGGCACAATCGGCAGCAGGCGCAGCAATGAATGCCACATCAATGGGCGTGATGCCAAGAGAAATGTCTCTCGGACGGCCGCCATGGGTTCTGAAGTCCACAGGTTCTTCCATCAATCCTTCAGAAATGCGATGTCCAAGACCTGCAGACATGTAGTTGGTATTGATTTTCCGAATGACGCCGCTTCGAATATGCTTTTCCAAAGAAGCGTGTGTGTCAAACAGCGAGCTTGCATTCAAAGTCAGGTTTTTGATACCCATGTCGGCAATTTCATCCATAACCATATTCAGGGTGTAATCGCCGTTGCGCAGGTGATGGTGAAAGGAAACGGACATGCCATCCTTTAAGCCGGAAAGTATGATGGCTTCACGGATACTTTTAACCAGTTTCTTCCCCATCATCACACGCTCCTTCCCATACCCAGTGCTTCAGCCATGGCAATGGTCTGTTCTGCGCGCATCACAATGGGTGCATCGATCATTTTTCCGCGCAGTGCTACAGCACCCTTTCCCTGTTCCTTGGCAAAGCGGATTGTTTCCATAACCTCGTATGCGTAATCAATATCCTGCTTTGTGGGGCTGAATACTTCGTTGATTCCCTTCACATGTCGTGGAGAAATGGCAGCCTTACCTGTAAAACCCAGGCTTTTAGCATACTGGGCGTCCGTATACAGGCCTTCATCGTCATTCACATCGGTAAAGGGCGTATCGTATACATCCACATTGGCTGCACGGGCGGCGCATACCATGCGGCAACGGGCATAATGAATTTCGTTACCTTCTTTTGTGCGCTTACAACGAAGGTCGGCAGTCAAATCCTCACCGCCCAGGAAAATAGCCCGCACGCGCTTACTTGCAGAAGCAATCTGAAAAGCATTTTCAATACCCAGTGCCGTTTCAATAAGCGGAATAAGACCAACGGAATTATTTTCCAGTCCCAGTTTTTCCTCCAGCTCAGTGATGTAGGCATCAATCTGCTTCACGTCATCTGCGCAGGAAACCTTAGGCGGCATGATCATACCGGGTTTCTGCGGAATAATGGTATCCAAATCTTTTTTCCATTCCGGTGTATCAATGGAATTAATGCGCACGATCACTTCGCATTTGCCAAAGCCCATGTATTTCAGCGCATTGCGCACCAGAATGCGTGCGGAATCCTTTTCAGCCGGCGCAACTGCATCTTCAAGATCCAGAATCACGGAATCAGCACCCAGAATTTCACCATTTACAATGATGTTCGGGGTATTGCCGGGCAGAAACAGCATGCTTCTTCTCATTCCATGTCACCCTTTCCCCGGAGCACAGCAGTTTCAACCCGTGCTCTGATTACGCAGTCCAGCGCACCACGGTCTACTACGGATACCCGTGCGCTTACAATTCCCTGCTCATCGAGAACTTCCTGAACTGCTTTGTAAATCTGCTCGCCAAACTGATTCTGCACAACAGAATCAATTGCAATCTCCAGGCCGTTATCATCATGAGGTTCTACTGTAACAAACGCATCGCTGGATTCCAGCGTACCTGCTGTGGCATAATGAATAATCACCTTTTCCATACGTATCTCCTCACCTCATGAGTTTGATATAGTACAATTACAATTATTATATAGTGGAATATCGTATTTTGCAACTATGTATTATTTACAATCCTATTTTATTACGATATAATACCTATAACAAAGGAGTGAATACTGTGCACATTGTAACCGGATCTCCGCTTTATGGAATAATGTTAGAAAAACTTCAGACTTTTCTGCATTCATGTGAGTTAGGTTATGATGCCGGCATCCAATATACCGTTCTGTTCACGGAGAATGATGAAATCATCGCCACAGGTTCTCTTGATGGAAATACCATCAAATGCGTTGCTGTTTCGCCGGCTCATCAGGGCGAAGACCTGACCGCTCAAGTCGTCACCCAACTTATGCAGGAAGCTGTGCGACGCAGTATAAACCACCTCTTCATTTACACCAAGCCCCAGAATCAGTATTATTTTGCTCCATTAGGCTTCCATCCTCTTATGCGAACGGCTGATTGCCTGCTGATGGAAAATAGACGTTCCGGTCTTCAGCAGTATCTGGAAAATCTCAAACAGCCTGTATTCACCGAAGGTCCCATTGGATGCATCATCGCTAATTGCAACCCATTTACCAAAGGTCATCGTTATCTGGTAGAAACCGCATCCAGAGAATGTGCTTATGTTCATCTGTTTATCCTGTCCGAAAACAAAAGCACTTTTTCTCCGTCCGATCGCCTTTGCATGGCGCAAGAAGGCTGTAAAGACCTTTCAAACGTATTGGTACATCCCTCAGGTTCTTATATGATTTCAGCCTCAACCTTCCCGGATTATTTTCTGAAGGATAAAAGTAAAGCTGCTTCTGCGCATTGTGAAATGGATATACGAATGTTTGCAGAAAAAATCGCGCCTGCTTTAAAAATTACACGCCGTTATGTAGGAACGGAGCCGTGCTGTCCTGTTACTGCCGAATATAACAGACAGCTCAAACTCCTTTTGCCTCGTTACGGCATTGAGTTAATCGAGGTTGAAAGGCTTGCTCAGGATCAAAATGCTATCAGCGCTTCCAAAGTTCGCGCGCTGCTCGAAAGCGGCGCAGACATCAGTAGCTTAACAGGTCTGCTTCCGCCTAGTACCCTTAAATTCCTCAAACAAATCATCTAAGGAGAAACTGCCATGTCCTATTCTCACAGGATGCAGAAAAGCCTGATTCAAACAGCGTACTTCGCCCCTCGCGGACGCGCCCGCATGTATGATTTAGGCATGCAGATGGGACAGATGTATCTGAGTCCCTTCGATCGGCTTATCGGCTTTATCGGCGATGCAGGTTCCGGAAAAAGCGCACTGATCCACGGCATGTTTCCAGGTCTTGAACTGACCAATGACGACGACGGAGTTAACGTGCGTCCGCTGCCCATTCTCGATGTAACGGAAGCTCACGGTTTTTACACCCCTCACACTTATCACCTGGACATCCGTTTTGAAATGGGGTTTACGCAGCCGCATATTCTGGCCGAAGCCATTATGGATGCAATCCGTTTGGAAAAGCGTGTCATCGTAGAACATTTTGACCTGATCCGTCCCCATCTTCCCCGAAATGCCGATCTTCTGATCGGTGTGGGCGAACAGGTGATCGTCACACGTCCCAGTCTTTTTGGTCCCGAACCCAGTGAACTTGTGGACATTGTTCACACTTCCCTGCGTTACCGCTTAATGGCTCACACTGCAGAGGATCTTTGTGAAATCCACATGGATCCCGAACTTATGGAAATCTGCGAGCACGATGATATCAACCACGGTTTCGTGATGGCATTCCGGGAACATCCGCCGGCAATTGACCTGAAAGTACTGGAACAGAAAGTCAATGAAGATATCAAGGCTGATTATCCTGTAGCGTACGCCGATGAATCTCACATCCGTGTAGGCAATCGATTGCATTACTGCAGCGGTCCCCGCACACATGTAACCACTACAGGCCGCATCGAAGGTTTCCGCCTTTGTCCGGAAATCATCTTTGATCATCAGCGCAATCGTTATCTGCTCATCGGTTTTGTCGGAGAGCATTCACAGGATAACCTGGAGCGGCTTTTGAACATGAGCCATACCGTTCAACAAATGAGCCCCATTATTTACAGATAAACAACATACACATAAAGGAGACTTGAAACCATGAAGAAAAAAGTACTCGTCATCGGCGTAATCGGCGCAGATGTGCACGCGGTAGGCAACCGCATTCTTTACCACGCCTTTACTGAAGCAGGGTTTGAAGTAGTCAACCTGGGCGTCATGGTATCTCAGGAAGAATATATTGCCGCCGCAATTGAATCCGCAGCCGACGCCATCGTTGTTTCCTCGCTTTACGGTCAGGGCGAACTGGACTGCCGCGGCATGCGCGAAAAGTGCGATGAAGCCGGTTTGAAGGGCATTCCCCTGCTGGTTGGCGGCAACATCGTCATCGGCAAGCAGAAATTCGAAGATGTTGAGCAGCGTTTCAAGGCCATGGGCTTTGACCGCGCTTTCCCTCCCAACACGCCTCCTGAAACCACGATTCAGGCTCTGCGAGAGCTTTTGCACATGGAGGATGAACAGGAATGAAGAACATCCTGCTGATCGATTTCGGCAGTACCTATACCAAGGTAACTGCCGTAGATGCGGAAGCGGGACAGTTGCTTGGTACGGCAGACTCTTACACAACCATTGAAACGGACGTTGGAGAAGGTCTGGAAAATGCGCTGAAAAAGCTGGAAAAGCAGACCGGAGTCATCTCCTACGATGCCCGCTACGCCTGCTCCTCCGCTGCCGGCGGCTTGAGAATGGTCACCAGCGGACTGGTGCCGGAATTGACCGCAGAAGCTGCTCGGCAGGCCAGTCTGGGTGCAGGTGCAAAGGTTTTGAAAGTTTTCTCTTTCCAGCTGACTGAGGATGATCTGGACGAGATTCTTTCCATCAAGCCGGACATCTTCCTGCTTTGCGGCGGAACAGACGGCGGAAACACCGAATGCATTTTGCATAATGCGAAAATGCTTGCATCCGTTCCATTTGATTTTCCGGTCATTCTGGCCGGCAATCGTACCGCAGCCCGGGAATGCGAGCGCATCCTTGCAGGTCATGAAGTATACGTTGTAGAAAATGTGATGCCCAAATTCGGCGTGCTGAACATAGAGCCTGCCCGCCTCAAAATCCGTGAAATCTTCCTGAACCGCATTATTCAGGCAAAAGGATTGTCCAAAGCTGCCGAATTGCTAAGCGGCATCCTGATGCCCACCCCCTCCGCCGTCATGCGTGCAACCCGCCTGCTGGCACAGGGATGCGAAGGCGAAACGGGTATCGGCGATCTGATCTGTGTGGATGTAGGCGGCGCGACTACAGACATATACTCCATGGCAGACGGCATGCCCCGCACTGCCACAACGGTCTATAAGGGACTGCCTGAACCCTACGATAAGCGCACCGTAGAAGGCGATATCGGCATGCGCTATTCCGTAAAAGGCATTGTAGAAGCAGCCGGGCTGCCCCGTATCTGCCAGTTGTCCGGTTTGGAAGAAAAACAGGTTTCTGCACTTCTGGAGGAGCTTTCCAGCCATCCCGATATGATTCCTGCGCCTGGCTCAGATCTTGAAAAACTGGATTATGCATTGGCTTCCATGGCAATCGAAACAGCCGTCAAGCGGCATGCCGGAACTATCGAAGAAACCTACACATTGATGGGACTTACTTATATCCAGTCCGGCAAGGATCTGCGCAACGTAAAGCAGGTGATCGTCACCGGCGGCAGCCTGATTCGTACCGCGCACACGCAGGACATTGCTTCCCACGCATTGATGAACCGTCTCTCCCCCATGTCGCTCATGCCGCTCGAGGCAGATATCCGCGTCGACCGCAAATACATTTTAGCAGCCATGGGACTTCTTTCCGAGTATTACCCGCAAACCGCATTGCGTATTATGAAAAAGGAGCTTGTATACGATGGACATTCAGAACAAAAGAATTCCTGACGCCGAATTTGAAGCACTCAGAAAAGAAGTGCTTTCTCAATGGCACACCGGTAAGGATGTAAACGTAGAAGAAGCGGTGGCATACCACAAAGCCATGCCCGAAGAACGCATCTTCTCTACCAAGCTGCTCAAAGCCAAGCAGGAAAAGCGCACCCTGGTGCAGCCTCGTGCCGGTGTTCCTGTGGTGGAACGCCATATTGAACTTCTTCAGCACCTGCAGGACAAGGGCGAAGCCGACCTCCTTCCCACCACCATTGACAGTTATACCCGTCAAAACCGTTATCAGGAAGCTGAAAACGGCATCAGCGAATCCATTCGTCTGGACCGCGCCATGCTCAACGGCTTCCCTGCTGTGAACCACGGTGTTCTCAAGTGCCGTCAGGTCATCGAAAGTGTCAATGTGCCTGTGCAGGTGCGTCACGGCACGCCCGATGCCCGTCTGCTTGCCGAAATCGCCTATGCAGGCGGCTTTACCAGCTATGAAGGCGGCGGTATTTCTTACAACCTGCCCTATTGCAAGAACATTCCCATGGAACGCACCATCCGCGACTGGCAGTACGTTGACCGCCTGACCGGTATGTACGAAGAAATGGGCGTTCCGCTGAACCGCGAACCCTATGGTCCTTTGACCGGTACCTTGGTTCCCCCCTGCATTTCTCATGCCGCTGCCGTGATCGAAGCCCTTCTGGCTGCCGAGCAGGGCGTCAAGAACATCACCGTCGGTTATGGTCAGTGCGGAAATCTGGTGCAGGACATTGCCGCCATTCAGACGCTGGAAGAACTCACGGATGAATATCTTCACAAGTACGGCTACAAGGATGTGGAAGTAACCACCGTTCTTCACCAGTGGATGGGCGGTTTCCCTGCCGACGAAGCCAAAGCCTTTGGCGTTATCTCCATGGGCAGTCTGATCGCTGCACTCTCCAAGGCTACCAAGGTTATCGTCAAGACTCCCCACGAAGCAGTAGGTATTCCCACTATGGAAGCCAACGCAGAAGGTCTGCGCTGCACAAAGCAGGTCGTCAATATGCTGCGCGACCAGACCTTCCAGAGCAAGGATTTGGAAGAAGAAAAAGAAATTATCCGTCTGGAAACCCGTGCCATTGTGGACAAATGCTTCGAATTGGGCAATGGCGATATCGCCATCGGCGTGTGCCGCGGCGTTGAATCCGGTGCGCTGGATGTTCCCTTCGCTCCCTGCCGTTTCAACGCCGGCATTATGCTTCCCGCCCGCGACAACGATGGCGCCGTTCGCATCCTGAACTTCGGCAACCTGCCCTTCAGCAAGGAATTGAAGGACTTCCATATGGCCAAGATTGAAGAACGCGCCCAGTTTGAAAAGCGCAAAGCTTCCTTCCAAATGGTTATTGATGACGTATACGCCATCGGTAAAGGCTATCTGGTAGGCCGTCCCCGCTAATTGTCTGTCAAATCACAATAGAATACAGGAGAATGTTAAAATGAAGATTATTGATGTTATCTGTTCCAAGGGCCGCACTGGTTTCTACTTTGACGATCAGCGCGCCATCAAGCAGGGCGCTGGCCATGACGGCGTGTTCTATGTAGGCGCTCCCGTTACCGAAGGCTTCTCTTCCATCCGCCAGGCTGGCGAAGCCATTTCTGTGATGCTTGTTCTGGAAGACGGGCAGATCGCCTATGGCGATTGCGCAGCCGTACAGTACAGCGGCGCAGGCGGACGCGATCCCCTGTTCCTTGCAAAGGAATTCATTCCTCTCATTGATCAGTACATCAAGCCCGAACTGGTCGGTAAGGAAGCAGATAATTTCCGTACACTGGCCGCAATGATGGAAGCTATTGAAGTGAACGGGAAACGCCTGCACACTGCCATCCGCTACGGCATCTCTCAGGCACTGCTGGATGCCGTTGCCAAAGCCACCGGCCGCCTGATGTGCGAAGTGGTTGCCGATGAATACGGCTGCACCGTCAGCGAAGAACCCATTCCGATCTTCACGCAGTCCGGCGACGACCGCTACAACAACTCCGACAAGATGATCATCAAGGGTGCTCAGGTGCTGCCCCATGCGCTGATCAACAACGTAAAGGAAAAGTTGGGTGAAGACGGCGAAAAGCTGGCCGCCTACGTGGAATGGCTGCGCAACCGCATCCTTGAACACCGTGCAGACGAAAGCTATTCCCCTGTCCTGCATATCGACTGCTACGGCACGATTGGCGCTATTTACGGCAATTTCAACTACGAAGCAATGGCGGATTACATTGAAAAGCTGGGCAATATCGCCAAACCCTTCCACCTCCGCATTGAAGGCCCCATGGATTGCGATTCCGACCGCGAAACCCAGATCGAAGCACTGGCTGGTTTGACCCGCGAACTCGATCAGCGCGGCTGCGATGTAGAACTGGTTGCAGACGAATGGTGCAATACGCTGGAAGACATCAAGCTCTTTGCTGATGCGAAAGCCGGCCATATGGTGCAGATCAAAACGCCCGACCTTGGCGGTGTGAACAACACCATCGAAGCAGTTCTGTACTGCAAGGAAAAAGGAATCGGCGCTTATCAGGGCGGCACCTGCAATGAAACCGACCGCAGCGCTCAGGTGTGCGTGCAGTGCGCCATGGCAACTCAGCCTGTGCAGATTCTGGCCAAACCCGGCATGGGTGTGGATGAAGGTTACATGATCGTTTATAACGAAATGGAACGCATTCTGGCTCTGCGCAAGGCCCGCAAAGCGTTGAATAAGTAATCATTCTTTTGCAGCAAAAGCTCCTTCCAAACGTTGGAAGGAGCTTTTCTCGTGTTTCATTCATATTGATCAGTTGAATCATATAACTCAAGCGCAAATTTACAATAACTCATCACCTGCGCTCTGTTGATCTATTACAATTCATAATAAGGACGCCCATTAAGGGCGTCCTTTTTCATAACCTTTCGTAATCAGATTTCTTTGATAGGTGCAATATCCACACTCTTACCGGTGCGGGCAGATTCGTAAATAGCATCCAGAATCTTCATCAGCCATGTACCATCTTCTGCCGTTGCACGGCAAGGTTCATTACCGACAGAGGCGTTCACAAAAGAAGCTACTTCGCGCTGGAATGCTTCAAAATCAAAATTGTTTTCGCCATCGGGTACAATCTTCACATATTTGCCGGCAACAGTGGTATACAGATCACAGTTGTTGGTATCCACACCAGCCTTTGTGCCAAACAGCTCTACCGTGCCCCGGTCCTGATCAATATTCAGGTTGAAGCTGGCTTCTACATTCAGCGAGAAGCCATTGTCAAAACGGACGATTGCAGAAGCAAAATCTTCTACCGTATATTCATAGCCATCTTTCTGCTGAGGACCATCCCACGCAGTTTCACTTCCGGATGCACGGTTGCAGCCAATATGATTATACGTAACACCGAATGCAGAAACAGGCTTAGGATTGCCAGCCAGATAACGGGACAGGTCAATCACATGCACACCCAGGTCAATAAGCGGGCCGCCGCCGGAATAGGCTTTATCTCCAAACCAGCCGCCAGGACAACCGTCTTTGCGCAGATAAGTGGCCTTCGCATAATACACATCACCCATCACACCGTCGGCACAGTACTTGCTGATCAATTCAGCATCACGGCCAAAACGTCGTACAAAACCAATCTGCAGCAGTTTTCCTGTTTCCTTTGCCACAGCGCGCATTTCTTCTGCTTCTTCAGCATTCATAGCCATAGGCTTTTCGCAAAGCACATTGGCGCCGCCGCGAAGCGCAGCAATCGTTGCGCCCTTATGTGCAGAGTTCCACGTGCATACGCTGACGCAATCGAGTTCTTCCTTCGCCATCATTTCGTTGTAATCGGTATACCAACGCGGTACATTGTACTGCTCCGCATAAGCCTTTACTTTTTCTTCATCGATATCGCACACAGCCACCACATCTACACGCTCGGGCATTGCTTTGTAGCCGCCCATGTGGCAATGGCTGATACCGCCCGTTCCAATAATCCCAACTTTTACCTTATCCATTCTCTGTACCTCACTCTCGATTGATCATTTAGTCCAAACATAATAACACAAAATACTTTATTTCTCGCTCAGGCAATTATCAATATAGCTTACCAGTTGATCATAATTTCCCGTATAATAGCAGCTTTCAAGTTTAGTCCGATCAAGCTTCTCACACAGGCAAATATCGTGAAACACCTTTTCACGCAGCCAGTAGCCGTTATGATACTTTTCACGAAGATTGTTTCCGGTCAAGTGCCGTGAATAGCCTGCGGGCACTCCGTATTCCTTCATAGCCAGGCATTCATCCCGAGTGTATTCAGTCTTCAGATCAGCGTCCAATTTCTCACTGACATTCAAACCATTGCGCACTGCACACTGATACAGTTTCTGTGCACCTTCCCACATCCGTTCACAGACTCCTGCATAAAACACCTTGGTCTTATCATAAACCGTTTTGGCAGGCGTTCCTTCAAAATCCTGCGGCGTAAAGGGTTTGCCGTTCCAGTTTTCTACCCTGAAGCCGGTAACAGGTGCATCTGTGCGCATATCAAACAATTCCGGTTTCGGAACATTGATACCGTAATCCGAAAGGCGTACTTCGCGGATCAGTTCTGCAGTTTCATCTTCTCTGCCGTATTCCACCATTTCGTAACGCAGCGCATCCACAAACCCATCATTATCATGATCAAAATAACGAATACGCTGATAACGCATTCCCTCGCTGGGAGCAGGACCTTCGGTGAGATACTTATGATCCGTGCTTCCTTTGAAGAGGGCCAGGTAGTCAATCTCCCACCAGCCGTATTTTGCCCGATAAAGATGAATCTTTCCATCCATCGGAGAAACGTAGAGCAATCCCTTACCGGAATTATCCGGATCCTTTTCGGTGCGGTCGCCCAGATGGTCGGAAAGCAGGCAGGTATTGTAGTTGGATTCGCCGCCGTCGCCTTCATGATTGGAGAACATTTCTTCCCAGCGGCAATCGTCGCCGTCCTCGTCAAACACCATCCAGTTGGCATCCCAATTGTCGTGGTCAAGGGCGATTTTCACACCATCAAGGTAAGGCAGGTACTGGCGCAGTTCCTCCGTACGGGAGGGCAGCATTTTGCCGTAGAACACCTCGCTGCCCTTCAGAGGCTTCATGCAGGAAAGATGGTCTTCATACTTGGTGTAATCCAGCGTAGGATTCTTATAGTTATTGAAGGACACCATCATGTCCAGAGAATGCCACTGCTCATCAGACGTATCGCCGTTCAATTCCATGGCCAATTCAAATTCAGTGGCAATACCGGCATAGCGGTCGTACTTATTCAGATTCAAACCAACCCCAATGATGCTGTTATTATGCATGGTGTCACCCACGCGCATAGTCATATTGGTTTTTCCGTCGCAGTCAAAATCATACCAGGCAATGGGCGTTTCCCAGGATGTTTCGGGATGAAGAGAATAAGAATTGACAAAGAAACCACTACCATGCACATTCATCAGGTACTTAAAACCTTTATCATACGCCTGTTCATCGCCATAGGTCAGGTTTTCAAAGTCAATATTGGACAAGTCACGCTCGCCATTAAAGTTAACGACAAATTTATTGGAATAGGGGCACCAGTCTTCGCCTGGGAACAGGTGATAGTATTCCGCTTCGGGTGCACCGTCTCCATTCAGGTCAAAAGCACGGTAACAGAAATCTCCAAGGGAATCAAACCGGCCGCAGTTGTCCCTGTCCACAAAGAAGGTATAACTGCCCCAGCTTGCACGAATTTCATTCCAGGGGTTTGCACGTTCGCCAGCACGGAAAGCCTTCTGGAAATAGGCATCAAACCCTTCTTTCGGTTCTTTATCCCAAGGCAGCTTGCCTGTATCGGAAATGAAGAGCGCATGCTTTCCCTTATACATAAAGGCAACCGCATCCATAGTGCCGTCTTCATTGATATCATAAAAACCAGGATTGAGCACAGATCCGTCATATTTTCCGCTCATGGTTTACTCCTTTTCTGCAGGCTTGGAAGAAAGTCCCAGCAGTTCGTACATTTCAGCAGCACATTCGGAGAAGTCCTTGTCCCCCCTGCCGTTTTCTACGCACCGCTCCAGCAGTTCGATGCCGCCGTCCAGCGCAAATCCGGGCACACCAAATGCTGTGCAAAGGTCCTTCATGTACTTCAGATCCTTCAATCCCAGCTTCAAAGAAAATGCCTCAGTAAAGGAACGGTCAATCATCTTGGGCACATAGAAACGATACATCCAGGTAGAGAACACGTCCGTATTCATCAGATTATAGAGATTTTCCGGATCCAAGCCAGCCTTTTCCGCGATAGGGAACATCTGCCCCAGCAGCACAGTATACATAAGGCCGGTGAAGTTCATCACGATCTTCATGGTGTGGGCGCTGCCGGATGCACCCGCATAACTGTAGGACGTGCAGAAATCAGCAATCAAGGGCACCATCGCTTCGTACGCCGCCTGATCACCGCCCACCATCGTGGTCAGCGTACCGGCCTTTGCCTCATCAGGGCCTGCCAGCAAAGGAGCATCCAGCAGCACCGTACCCAGTTCCTTCATTTCCGCGCACAGCGCCTTGGTGGACAGCGGGAAGGAAGTGGACAGGTCCAGGATCACCTTATTGCTGATTGCTTCTTTATTCATGTTGTGAAGGGTATCCTCCACCACCTTGCTGTTGGGCAGGGAAAGGAGAATCACTTCTGCATTCATTGCCGCCTGTTCTGCCGTTTCGCAGGGATTTTTGAATGCATTGCGCTTTGGGGCATCCAGGTCATAGGCGTACACGGTGTAGCCCTTGCCTTCCAGGCATGCGGCCACGCCGCCGCCCATATTGCCAAGACCGATCACTGCCAGCGTCTTTTTGCTCATATCGTTTCCTCCAAATATGTAAAGATGACGAATTTTCCATTTGTCATTATCCTACCATAAACAGCTATAGAATTCCATGAAAAAATTCAATTTTTTTCATTCAATTCACGCCATTTTGTCCGCTTTATTCCAGGATAAAATATTCTCCTGCAAAAATGAAAACCCTTGATTGCTCAAGGGTTTTCATTGTTCGATTGATCACGCCAGCAAATCCTTAAAGGCCCAGCAATTTGACGGCATTTTCTCTGCACACCTTGTTATACACCATTTCCGAAATGGCGCCGGTGTCCTTCAATTCATCCAGAAAATCCCGGAACGGGAAGGGATGGGTGTTGTCAACGGCGCAGATATCACAGCCATACAGAATACGGTTCTGAAATTCATTGAGGAAAGAAACCGCATGCTCAGGATCACGCATGAACGCATTGGCGCCGCTGCCGGCGGATACATCGCAGTACAGGTTTTCACATTCCCGCATCAACGTGACCAACCTACCGGGCGTCACCTTACCCTTGGGGTAGCCGTTGCGCCCGTCTTCTGTCAGCCCCTGGCCCATTTCCGCCCAGAAGGGCTGCGAATGGCCGATGACCTTGAGTTTGGGAAACTTTTTCAGCATTTTTTCAAGGCGCGGAAGGCCCAGATCGTCCACCATGCCGTAATTGAACCCAAGTCTAGGCGACATGTGGAAAAGCAGCGGCAGGCCATTGTCCTGACAATAACCCCACAGATTCTGCATTTTGGGATCGTCCACATAGATATTAGAGGTCATTTCTCCAACGCCCCGGGCGCCCAGCTTCTGATAATAGTTCAGCGTATGAGCCAAATTGCTTTCAGGGCTATTGTCCATACTTCGGGGATCCACATTGCAGAACCACACAAAACGGTCAGGGTGCTTGTCCGCGATCAACTTGCTCTCTTCATTTGACAAAGTAGAAATGCAGCCTTCCGGCGATACGATGGGCAGCAGCACACCTTTTTCAATTTCCAGCTTTTCGAAGAAGGTCAGCAGTTCTTCACCGGAACAGTAGTTGTGTTCCGTCCCCGGGCGAGGCGGAAGGAGATCGGAAAATAGCGACGCATGGCAATGGACATCGATTTTCCAGGGCTTTTTCACCTTTGATCTCCCCTTTTCTTAAGCGTTGTCCGTGCCGTACCAGCGGCCGCCCTGCTGCTGTTTGCGATCTGCGTCCAACAGCTGTTCGTGGTTTTCGATGACGGTGCGGTAGACGTTGGCATAGGCTTCGATCCATTCCTTATCGAACTTCTTCAGCCACGGCACAGAGAAGCACCAACGGGATTCGGAAGGCTTGAGGTAAATGTCATCTTCACGCACATCACGGTCGTTAAAAGCGATGCGGCTGGGCTTGCCCAGATTGTAGAAGTCGAAATTCTTGAAGAAGGGATGGGTGTGCAGGCAGAAATTGCCGCCGTCCCAGCAGTTGGCAAAGCCCTGGGCGCGAATTGCTTCGGCAAAACGGTTGACCGACAGGCCTCCCAGTTCTTCGGGGTGATAAGCGCCATGAGGCTCATACCAGCCGCCCATGTGCGAACCGGTGGATTCATCCACGCGGATGGGGCGGATTCCAGGCAAGTCTTCAATAAGATCCCAGAAGTAGTTCATGGCCTTGCGGATTTCCTTGGTACGCTCGTCATAATATTTGAGCTGCCCCAGCGCCAGCACGGAGGATACCTGGTTGGCACGGCCCTTCACGCCGCCAAGGGCGATATGGGAATACTGCTTCAGGTCTTCCGTTTCGGTGATATAGGCGCTGTTGTTGCGCTCATAATGACCAAAGGCCATGGCGCGTTCGTAGATGGTGCGGTCATCCGTGGTCAGCATGCCCAGCTCGCCGGCGGCGAAGGACTTGAAGCTCATCATAGACATGGCAGCTACATGACCGAAGGTACCCACCTTGCGGCCCTTATAGGTGGCACCATGAGCGTGTGAACAATCCTCCAGCACGTAAAGGTTGTGCTTATTGGCAATCTCCATGATGCGGTCCATGTCCGCAGGATAGCTGTAATAGTGCACCACCATGATAGCCTTGGTGCGGGGAGTAATACAGCGCTCCAGGTCATCGGGATCCATGCTCAGCATTTCATTGATGTTGCAGAACACCGCAGAAGCGCCAAAGTTGATGGCCTGAGACACGCTGCCCCAATAGGTCTTGGTGGGGCAAATGATTTCATCGCCCACGCCCAAGCCGATGGCAAACATGGCAGCCGTCAGGGCCATAGTGCCGTTGCAGTAGGCAATGGCGTATTTGTTGCCCTGCCAGGCAGCATACTGATCCTGAAATTTTTCGGTAATATCAAATCTGGAGAAACGGTTGTTGCGCACAACGTCCAATACGCCCTCTTCATCTTCCTTGGAAATGATGGGCCAGCGGAACAAATCCCCCATCGGTTTATCCGGGAATTTCGAAACAGGACCGCCCAACAGCGCCAGTTTTTCCATATTCAGATCCCCCTGTGTACTTTTTTCTATATTATATCGTGTCCGAGACATTTTTACAATGCATATATCATATTTTTCAATATTTTCCATTCGTGCCTATTCAGGAGATTACGCACTTACATAAAACTATAATTCTTCCTTACCTATCCATTACGTATTCGTTCAAAAACAGCCATCTACAATTAGATTATTGCAATGATAAAAAGACCGCCTCATGGACGGTCTTTTATTCTTCGAAAATGTTCCCTGCAAACAGAGGGGATATTTCAGTTGATTTTTGCCATAACCTGATCCAGAATGCCCTTTTCGTACAGTCTGTACACCATTTCACCAAACATGCTGTTGGCCCAGGCAAACCACTCGCGGGTGAACTTTTCAGGTTCGTTGGGGTCAAAGCCTTCGTGCATAAATTCGGTTCCTGCATGGGTGTGAAGCAGCGTCTTGAGAATGCGGGCAATCTCATCTTCATCATCTGTAGTCATGGCTTCAACGCACAATGCAATATGCCACACATAACCTGCCGGCGTGTGGGGGCTTCCCACACCCTTAGCCTTGCTTCCGGCATAGAAATAACGATTATCATCACTGAGCACAAAATTGCGGGTGCGCAGATACAGCGCATCGTCCTTTTCGCAAATACCCAGATAAGGCAGCGAAAGCAGACTGGGCACATTGGCATCATCCATCAGGTTATAATGTCCCAAGCCGTCGGTTTCATAGGCATAGATCATGCCGTGATTGGGATGCTGCACCAGACCATAGGCATAGATACCGTTGCGGATTTCGTCAGCAGTTTCCAGTGCAGCAGCTGCCAGTTCTTCGTCAAAGAGTTCTGCAAACCATGTAATACGCTTGAGCGTCAACACCGCAAAAAGTTCGGAGGGAATGAGATAGCCATACTTGCAGGCATCATCAGAAGGACGGAAACCGCTCCATGTCATACCCGTATAGTCAACAGGTGCGCCCTTTCCGCCATGGGAAAGCGTATCGGAGGGCGGGCAATTCTCACGTACGAACCAGTAAGGACTGCTCTCGTGGTGCTGCTCCGTACGAAACACCTTCACAATAGTACGAAGCGCGCGCTTGAAATCGTCCGTCAGCACTTCTTCACGGCTGTGCTTTTTCGCATAAGCTTCTGCCAGCATCACAGGGAAACACAGCGAGTCAATCTCATACTTCTGCTCCCAAACCCAACCGCTGGGTTCGGGCAGGTCGATGGTCCAGTGAGCACCGGTATCCCCATGGTTATAGGAATTGGCATAGGGATCCAGATTGATCATCTGCGCCTGTTTTTCAATCAGTCCGCGCAGCAGCGCCCGGACGCTTTCATCGTCCGTAAAACGCATGTAGTGCATAACCTGCAAAGTAGAATCGCGCAGCCACATGGCAGGAATATCCCCGGTAATAACAAAGGCAGTACCGTCTTCTTCTGCCGTCAGGGTCGTTTCCACCGTGTTCATGAAACACTTGGAAAACATATTGCCATACCCATATTTTTCCATAATTTCCTTTGCAGATGCGATCTTCTTTTCAATAGCGTCACGTGCGTTCATAAAGCACCTCCAATGTACAGATACATTCAGTATCAAATTCTATATATAATCAGGTATACAAGTTTCAGGGCGTGTGAATCGTGCCGTCAGGCAGACGCATTTCTGTCCACACCGTCGGACGATCATGGGGCGGGAACTTGGCGGCTTCCTTCTCATTGAAATCCACACCATGGCCGGGCTGTTCGTTCAGCCAGATCGCTCCGTCCCGATAGGTGGGGCCGCCAGGGAAAATGGCATAGGATGCCTCGCTGGCTGCATAGAATTCCTGAATACCAAAGTTGGGCGAAGCATAATCCAGATGTGTCTGAACCGCCATGGCAATAGGCGACATATCCAGCGGCGCATGCCAGGATGTACGCACACCATAGGCTTCTGCCAGATGGGCAATTTTGCGTGCAGGCGTCAGACCGCCGATGTCGCTGAGATGACAGCGGATATAATCAATCCAGCGGTTGACGATCAATCGATGCGTATCTGTAGGGGTGGTGAGATTTTCACCAAAGGCAACAGGCGTTTTGCATCCTTCACGCAGACGCGGCAGCCAGTCAATCTGTTCAAGCGGCAGCGGATCTTCCATAAACAAAAGGCGAAGCGGTTCCAGATCCTTGGCCAGTGTAATGGCGTCCACAGGATCAAGACGCTGATGCGTGTCCGTCATCAGTTCCACGGTGTCGCCATATTTGTCCCGCAGCGTTTCCAGCAGTTTTACAATGCTCTTCATGTGACGCTTGGGATCATAGGCTTTTCCGGTTGTCTGCAGGCAAATATATCCCCCGTCGCCGCCGGGACCATCGTAAGCGGTGTAAGCCACGCGCAGGTAGCGGCAGCCGCTGGCAAGGGCCTTTTCCGTTTTGTCAATCACTTCTTCGGTGGTCGGCGCATTGCAATGGACATAGGCCGTCACCTGTTCCCGGCATTTACCACCCAACAGGTCGTACAGCGGCATATTGGCCATTTTTGCTTTTATATCCCACAGTGCCATATCCACACCGGAGATAGCGTTGTTGTTGATCGGTCCCTGACGCCAGTAGCCATTAACATTCATCAACTGCCACAAATCCTCGATCCGGGAAACATCGCGGCCAATCAATACGGGCCTTAAGTCATGCAGCACAACTTCCCGCACCGCTGTGGCACGGTAGGAATTGGTCGCACAGCCAAGTCCGTAGAGCCCGGGCTGATTGGTCAACACTTTGACAATTACCAGATTTTGCCCATCAGGTGCAGTTAAAAACACCTGAATATCTTCAATCAGAACACGCACTGCAAATGCTCCCTTTCATCTGTAGCCGAACAGATTCTTTCTTTGGCTTATCTGTATAAAGAGTACCATAAAACTTTCTGTATTTCAATGTCTTCACTCCGAAACCCATGAAAAGTTCTTCGGCACTCTCTTCTTAAAGGTTTCTTCATATAAAAAACCGAGGGAGTTACCCTCGGTTTACAAATCTCCTTTAAGACTCAACAGATTCGCTATCTGCTTTTCCTACCAATCCGCCAACGGATATGTCTTTCAGCATTTTAGGAATATCCAAACCAACCGTCTGCTTAACTGCTTCAAAGGTCTGAAGCATTGTTCCGGCAGTATCGCGAACCATTGAGGAAGCCCCTCCTTCACCAAACAAGATGATTTTTTCAGTCTTACTCAAGGGTTCGCTTACAGAATGAGCAATATCCGGCAACTTGTCCACAACCATTTCCAGCATAGCCGCTTGACCATACAACTGCATAGCCTCAGCTCGGCGGCGAATCGCTTCGGCTTCGGCTTCTCCGCGCATTCTGATGGCTTCAGCTTCCTTTTCAGCCTCATACAGTTGCGCATCTGCCTTTGCCTGACGTTCAAACTTCTCGGCCTCTGCCTCATACACACGGGCGTCTCTCTCTGCCGCCGCCTTTTCGCGAATCTCCACATTCAGGCGTTCACGTTCAATCTCAACTTCCTGTTTCTTTAGCTCAGTTTCCTTTTCGAGGCGAGTCAGTTCAGCTGCCGCACGCTCCGCTTCGTAAACTTTACGCACACGTTCCTGCTCAATGCGGTAAGCTTCGTCAGCCTTGCACAGTAATTCGCTCAACTAAACAAACCACCCATCACCGGGTGGTTTTTTTATTGAAAATTCTCCTAACACATATTAGTTTAATTTTTTTCATTAATTAGCATCATTTCACATTTTCCTATGATGACCTGTATGGTAGCAGCATCCAAGATACTGTTGTGCTTGATGCACTCAAAAATTTACGTTGAACAAACATATTGAGCACAACAAGCGCAGAAACACAAGCAACGCGACCGTCCAGCATTCCTTATGCACCCATATTTATTATCGTATTATCTTGACATTGAGAACACGAAAATCTATAATGATTACAGATATACTTTACAGGGGCATCTGTAAAGTGATTACACAACAGAAAACTGGGAGGAATGCTCAATGAAACGGTTTTTGTCTCTGCTTCTGGCCCTGATGATGGTGCTGTCTCTGGTTCCCTCTGCCATGGGCGAATCTGTTGAAGACGCTCTGGCCGCTGCTGCCAAGATGACCAACGAAGAGCTGTACGAAAAGGCTAAAGAAGAAATGTCTGCCGGCGCTCAGCTGAACTTCTACTCCACCACCTCTTTCGCCGAAAAGGCTGCCAACAACTTCATGGCCGCTTATCCCGAACTGAAGCTGGTTTATGCTGAAATCGACGACGTGGAAACCTATAACATCCTGACCAAGACCATCGGCTCCGGCGTGAAGGATTCCGCTGATATGGCTCTGACCCAGAACGGCCCCGATCTGAAGACCTATCTGCTGGATGAAGGCCTGGCCCATGTGTACTTCCCCGAAGCAATGAAGGACGTTGTGGCTGCCGATGCTCAGGATCCCGCAATTGTAACCTACATCAACTCCCTGCTGATCTACCATAACGGCAACGGCTCTGCCAATGTGACCAACATCTGGCAGTTAACCGAAGAAGAATGGAAAGATAAGGTGTTCTTCAAGAACCCCACCAACGAAACCGTTAACATCAACTTCCTGATCATGCTCACCAGCCCCGAATGGAACGCCAAACTGGAAGAAGCCTATGCTTCCCGTTACGGCAAGGCCTGGGAAAAGGGCGAGTTTGATTCCTGTGCGCTGGAATTCATCGACGGTTTCTTGGCCAACGTGAATTACACCTATACCTCCGCCTCCAAGATGGCTGCCGGCATCGCTTCCGGTGCCCCCGGCAACATGGGCCTGTTCGTATTCTCCAAGCTGCGCAAGGTGGACGAAGCTGACCGCGGCAACCTGACCATCCTGCAGTTTGAAAACAAGGTGGAAGGCTTCTCCGGCTTCATGTACCCCATTTACGCTACCGTGTTCAAGGATACCGAATGCCCCTACACCTGCGCGCTGTTCATCAATTATCTGCTGAGCGAAGAAGGCTTTGCCGGCAATAAGAGCTGGAACTCCAGCCAGGGCTACTATTCCCCCAACAAGTCTATCCTCAAGCCCGAAGACCTGGAAGACGAACCCTATGAATACTGGCTGGATTGCCTGGTATTCGAAGATATGGAATATATCGATGAAAAGTTCATCGAAGTATACGAATTCATCGCTACCCGCGTGGGCTGATGAAAGTAATCTGATTGAATGAGACGGGGTGGAGAAATCCACCCTTTCTCGCTATCAGAATACATTTTCCGGGAAAACCTTGCTGAAATACTGCTGCAAAAGGCGTGAAAAGATTCTATGAGAAAACCCCAACCAAATTCACTTCTTCGTGAGCCGCTTTTGTACCGGCTGAGAGCGTTCGTCGCCAAGCCGGCTAATCTGCTGCTGGTATTTTTTCTTTTCGTGCTGGCTGTTTTATCCCTGCTTCCCATGGTGACCATGCTTTCCAATATGTTCACCATCCATATGGGCATTGAAAAGCGCCAGTATCGCATGTCTACCGGTGATTGGACATATGTTCATTTCCAAAAACTGTTTGAAGGCGGTGACTGGAGCCGGGTAAACTTCTGGGAACCCCTGAAAAATTCCCTCATCGTTGCGACAGGCGCCGGCATCCTTGGCATCCTCATCGGCGGCAGCATCGCCTGGTTTATCACTCGTTCTGACCTGAAATGCAAGAAATTCATTTCCGGCGTATTTGTATTTCCCTACATGATGCCCGCCTGGACACTTGCCCTTTTCTGGACCAATATGTTCCAGAACAGCAAGGTTGGCGGCGGCAATGTGGGCATGATAGAATCCATCTTTGGCGTTTGCATGCCCGAATGGTTCGTCTATGGCCTGTTCCCCATGATTGTGGTGATCGGGCTTCATTACTCCCCCTTTGCCTACCTGCTCATCGGCGGCATCCTCAAGAATATGGACGCAACGCTGGAAGAAAGCGCCACCATACTGAAGGCCAATCGGTGGACAATCATCCGCAGGGTAACGATTCCCATCGTTATGCCTGCCATCCTTTCCACCTTCCTGCTGATTTTCTCCTCCGGTTTTTCCTCCTATACAGTGCCGGTATTTCTGGGATCTGCAGTGAAGACTTTCACCCTGCCTACCAAGATGCGTGCTTTGATTCAGGCTGGATATGAAGGTCAGGGCTATATCATCGCTTTCATTTCCATTCTGTTTGGTTGTGTGATTCTGGGCATCAACCAGTGGTTCACCGGAAAACGTAAATCTTTTACCACCGTTACCGGCAAATCCGGTCAGGTATCTCTGGTCAAGCTGCGTAAGGCCAACTGGCCCATCACCATCGCACTGATTGTTTTTACCTGCTTTGTGGCTGTGATGCCCCTGATTTCCTTCGCATTGGAAAGCATAATCCGCCAGCCCGGCAATTATAGTTTTTCCAATATGACGCTGCACTTCTGGATTGGTACAGAGGCATCTGCCTATGAAACGGGCATGATCGCCGGCATTTTGCTCAACCCCACCATGTGGGAAGGCGTTGGCCGTCAGGTACTTCTGGCACTGTTGGTGGCTTTGATCGTAGGCACTTCGGGTATGTTGATCGGATATTCCTGCGTCCGCCGCAGAGGATCCCGACTTTCCCGTTCTGTAGAAAGCATGGCTTTCTTCCCCTATCTGATGCCGGCCATGGCCTTTGGCACCATCTATCTGGCTGTAGCTACCAGTGAGAATTTCCGCTGGATGTACGGCACTTTCGGCCTGCTGATTCTGGTATCCGTGATCAAATTCCTGCCCTTCGCTTCCCGCTCGGGCGTCAATTCCATGCTGCAAATTGCCCCGGAAATAGAAGAAGCTGCCACGATTTTTGGCGTACCCTGGCACAAGCGCATGATTCGCATTCTTTTCCCCATTCAGAAAAGCAGCATCCTTTCCGGTTATCTGCTTCCTGTGATTTCCGTCATGCGTGAAGTAGCGCTGTTCACCCTTCTGGTGCCCAAGCCTCGGTATCTGCTGACCACCATGCTGTTTTCCTTCAATGAAACGGGCTATGCACAATACGGCAGTGCCGTCACATTGCTGATCATTCTGATCATCATGATCATCAACTGGGTTACAAACAAGCTCACCGGTGCATCATTTGACAAAGGAATCGGAGGTTAATCCCATGCCCGAAATTATTCTTGAAAAAGTTACAAAACGGTTTGATAAATTTGTGGCGGTGGATAACCTGGATCTCTACATCGCCGACCGTGGTTTTGTCACGCTGCTGGGCCCCTCCGGTTGCGGCAAAACTACCACCCTGCGCATGATCGCCGGCCTGGAAACCCC
>JAFYLS010000004.1 GCA_017550035.1 Clostridia bacterium | reverse complement strand
TTTTGGAGCGCGTTCAGGGTCTCCTTCAGCACGGTAGCATTGTATGCCCGCTGCCCGTTCTTCTGCGTGGCATAGAGCCCGTCGCCGAGAAAGAGAAAATCCTCCGTTTCCAGCATCAAAGACCCCTTGGCGTGGGAGGAGGGCAGGGGCTGTATGCGCAGCGTGATGCCGTCTTCCATGACGGTTTCTTCCGTTACGCACGTTACGAAAATGCCGTTGCCCAGCTTTTTGCAGGCGTAATCGCCCAGATACAGCTTTTCGGATTGCAAAAAGGCGGCGTTTCCCATATGGTCGGGGTGGAAGTGGGAAATGACGGCGCGGATGGGGCGGGGGAGCGTATGCAGTTTTTCCAGCACGCGGCTACCGTTTCCCGCATCAAAGAGCCAGGTGTATGTTTTGCCGCGGATGACAAACACCTCGGCGCTAAGCGGCTCATCCTCTTTGGGCAGAAAGGATATGCGGTCGGACAGGGTTACAAGCATCGGATGCATCCTCGTATCGATGGTTTGTGCCTTCTGAATAAGAAGGGGTCAGGCTGTGTTCATCATAACAAAGCGAAACCCGGAAAGTCAATGCGAAAAAAATATTTAGGCACCGATTGATTAGGTGCCTTGACAATGGGCGCGGACAGGTATATAATCGTTAGGCACCTAAAGGAAAATATTGAGATTCCCAACACATTCCCAGGAGGAAACGGCTGTATGACGGAGGAAAAGAACCTCTCTCCCCAGCCGGAAAACGGGATACAGCCCAAGTCTCTGGATCTGATGCGGGGCATGCGCTGGTGCAGCCATCTGCTCTACCACCGCTACAACCTGAATTTTTCCCGCAACAAGATTCTGTATCTCATTTACCGGCGCGGGCCCATGACGCAGAAGGCCTTGATGGATGAACTGCGCATTCAGGCAGGCAGTCTGAGCGAAATGCTGGGCAAGATGGAGCAATTGGGCTACATCGAACGCACCCGCTGCGAGCATGACAAGCGCAACTGCATGCTGACGCTGACCGAAAGCGGTCGGGAACAGGCGCTGCAGTTTGAAAAGGAACGCCGGGATATGGCGGAATTCCTGTTTGAACCGCTGAGCGAAACGGAAAAGGATCTTTTGCACGGCATGCTGGAAAAACTGATTGAGCACTGGAGCCAAAGGCCGGAAGAAACAGCTTCCGGAGAGAAGGAGAAGGAAAATGCAAATTCTTAAACGGTTTCTGGTCTATTACAAACCCCACAAGAAGATTTTTACGTTGGACATGCTGGCGTCTCTCTTGGTATCTTTGATCGGCATCGTATACCCCATCGTGACCCGCAACATGCTCAACGATTTGATCCCCAACCGCAATTACCGCATGGTGGTCATTTTCGGTCTGGCGCTGCTGGCCCTGTATTTCTGCAAGATGCTTTTGAACTTCTTCATCCAGTATTACGGCCACATCATGGGCGTGCGCATGCAGGCGCAGATGCGCTCTGACATGTTCAACCATCTGGAAAAGCTGCCCTACAGCTATTTTGACAACCATGAAACGGGCAAAATTATGTCCCGCATGACCAACGACCTGATGGACATCAGCGAACTTGCCCACCACGGGCCGGAAAATATTCTGATTTCCTCGCTGTCCATTATTTTGTCCTTCTGCTATCTTTCTTCCATTGATATTTACCTGACGCTGATCGTCTTTGCCTGCGTGCCCTTCCTGGTCATTATCTCCATGAAGCTGCGCAAGCGAATGAAGAAGGCTTTTATGGAAAGCCGCACTTCCGTGGCCCAGATCAACGCCTCTCTGGAAAGCAGTATTTCCGGCATCCGCGTGACCAAGGCCTTCACCAATGCGGAAAAGGAACGGGAAAAGTTTGAAGTGGGCAACGAAATGTACGTCAACGCCCGCAAGGACGCCTACAAGGCCATGGGCCAGTTCCATTCCGGCAACACCTTCGTCACCGATATTTTCAACGTGGTGGTCCTGATCGCCGGCGGTCTGTTCCTGTACAACGGCAAAATTCAGTTCGGCGATTACAGCGCCTTCGTGGTATCCATCCATATGTTCATCGGTCCCGTAATGACGCTGATCAACTTCATGGAACAGTACCAAAACGGCGTTACCGGCTTTGAACGTTTCCTGGAGATCATGGACGCCGATCCGGAACAGGATGCGCCCGACGCCGTGGATGCGGGCAAGCTGGAAGGCCGCATTGAACTGCGCAACGTGACCTACACTTACGATGGCGAAAAGGACGTGCTGGATAATGTATCCCTCACCATCGAAAAGGGCCGCAAGTTTGCCTTGGTGGGCCCCTCCGGCGGCGGCAAAACCACCATCTGCCATCTGATCCCCCATTTCTACAATGTGGAATCCGGCCAGATCCTCATTGACGGCAAGGAAATCCACACCCTGACCAACGAATCTCTGCGCCGTAACATCGGCATTGTGCAGCAGGATATTTACCTGTTCAATGCCTCCATCAAGGACAACATTCTCTACGGCCGTCTGGATGCCACCGATGAAGAAGTGTACGAAGCGGCCCGCCGCGCCAACATTCACGACTACATCATGTCTCTGCCCGAAGGGTATGATACCCAGATCGGCGAACGCGGCGTGCGTTTGTCCGGCGGTCAGAAGCAGCGCCTGTCCATCGCCCGCGTGTTCCTGAAGAACCCGCCCATCCTCATTCTGGACGAAGCTACCTCTGCCCTTGACAATACCACCGAAATCCTCATCCAGACTGCATTGGACGATCTGTGCCACGGACGCACCACGCTGGTGGTGGCGCACCGCCTGTCCACCATCAAGAATGCGGACGAAATTGCCGTGGTATCCGGCGGCAAGATTGTGGAACAGGGCTCCCACGACGAACTGGTGGGTCAGGGCGGCATCTATTCCGAGTTGTACAAGCTGCAGTTCCGCGCCAACCAGCTTCTGTAAGGGGCGCTGCCCCTTACATCCCCGGCAGGGGACTGAGTCTCCGCAACCTCAATCGTCGCCCTGAGCCTGCCGGCTCATTGCTCGTTTCGGTTGACTCCTCCGCCTCGCTGCATCCGCCACAGGCGGCGCTTCGGCTCCGTCCCCTGCACCCACCCTATTCGATGGAACAAAGTTGCAGTTATCTGCAGTTTCCGAATGAAGCGTTTGATGGGGGCGCTGCCCCTTACATCCCCGGCAGAGGGCTCCCGCGCAGCGGGTGGGGGATTGGCACGCTGCGGTTTACCTGTTTGGCATGGAGATACATCCGTGCTGAGCATTCCTGTTGATCGTTCTCCTTCCTTATAAGAGCCCCGGCGGGAAACCGTCGGGGTGTTTCTTTGAGGGGGATCATTGCAGGAAAATTTCATCTATGGTACAATCAGGGCAGCAATAAAGAAATAGCTCCATTTGTACGGAGGGAACGGCATGTTGAAACGCTTTTTGGGGATTTTGTGCATGGTTTTGCTGCTGCCGGTTTTTGTTTTTGCCTGCGCAGAAGAACAGGAAAGCCTGTGGGAATATTACATGAATGAAATGGGCGGTATCTCGTTGACGGCGTATTACGGGCCGCTGGAAGATTTATGCGTTCCCCTGGAGGTGGACGGGTATGCCGTGACGGAGGTGCGCAGCATTCTGCAGGAGGCGCCGCAGGTAAAGCGGCTGGTGATCCCCGACGGTATTCCGGCTTTGGACAGGGATTTGCTGTATGAAGCGCAGCTGGAAGAACTGGTGCTGGAGGGCATGCCGGCGGAGATTGCACACGGCGCCCTGAGCGGCTGCACTACGCTGAAAACGGTGGTGCTGCCTGAAGGCATGACGATGCTGCCTGAAGCGCTGCTGATGGACAGCATATCCCTTGAAACGGTGGTGCTGCCTTCTACGCTGGAATCCATTGGCATATCCGCATTCTACGGCTGCACCTCGCTTAAAACGGCGGATCTTTCCCATACGAAGATCACAGAACTGGCTCCCAGTACTTTTTTAGGCTGCACTTCGCTGACGGAGGTCATTTTGCCCGATACGCTGACGGGCATTGGTATTTACGCCTTTTCAGGCTGCACTTCGCTTAAGACGGTGCGTTTGCCCGATGCCTTTGAGCACCTTGGCAATCATGTGTTTGAAGACTGCACTGCTTTGACGCAGTTTACGTTCCCTGCTGCACTCAAGTCCATCGGTCTGCGCGCCTTCTGGCACAGCGGTTTGCAGAAGGCGGATTTGTCCCATCTGGAAATGAATGTGCTGACCGAGAGCGCATTTGCCGGCTGCCTGAACCTGACGGAAGTGAAAATGCCTTTGTCGGTTGCGGAAATGCAAAATGGCGTATTTGCGGATTGTGAAAAGCTGAATGCAGTTACATGGCAGGAAAGCATGACCGTCATTCCTGGGCATACCTTTTCCGGCTGCAAGGCGCTGCGTACGTTCAAATTCCCCGCACTGCTTGAAAAAATCGGGGAAAATGCATTTGCGTATTCCGGACTTACCCAGGCGGATCTGAGCAAAACCGCCCTTTCGGAAGTGGGGAACAACGCCTTCTACATGTGTCAGAAAATGACTTCGGCAAAGTTCCCGGATTCTCTTTCCCTGATGGGCACAGATGTACTGAGCGGATGCGAACTGCTTTCTTCTGTGACGCTGCCTGCTTTCATGACGGAAATCCCGGAAGGAACCTTCCGGAACTGTAAAGCACTGCGCCGGGTGAATGTGCCTGCTTTGGTCACCGTGATCGGTCCTCAGGCTTTTATGGGCTCGGGCCTTCAGACGGTGGATTTGAGCAAATGCGCCGTGGAGCGCATTGAAGAGGAAGCTTTTTCGGACTGCGTCAGCCTGACCCAGGCGGCGCTGCCCTCTGCGCTGCGCACCATCGGCACCCGGGCGTTTGAAGACTGCGAAAAAATGACCGCCATTAAACTGCCTGAAGGGCTGGAAAATATTCATCAGGAAGCTTTTGAGTCCTGCCGTGCCATGAACAGCCTGACCATTCCTTCCACCGTGCGCTATATCGGCGAAAAGGCCTTTAACTATACCAAACTGGCCACCATCACCTTCAAGCCTTTCGAGTGCACGATCGTGGGGGATACGCTCCGTGATTACTACTACAAGGGCAACGGCCTTTCCGACCGCAGCGTGGTGCTGAACATCCGCTGCGATGTAGGCAGTTCTGTGACCCGCCTGAACGGAAAATTCATCAAATTCACCTTCCCCGACATCAGCACCTATCCCGTCATCACCGCGCCGGCAGAAACGGTGTTTGCCCGTGATGCCGTGGAAAATATGGAAAACTGGGAAAGTATCGTGGTGCTGAAGATTCCCGAGGGCGTGGAAGAGATTGCTGCCGATGCGTTCCGTGCCATGCCCTGCCTGCGCAAGGTTATTTTCCCCGCGTCGCTGAAAACGGTTGGCGATGGGGCCTTTAGGAACTGTGATGCGCTGGAACAGGTGAATTTCAGCCAGAACGGAAAACTGACTTCCATTGGCAGCGAAGCCTTTGCCGGGTGTGAATTTATCAAAAATATGACCCTGCCGCAGTCTGTGGAAACATTGGGCATTGGCTGCTTTACCGGCTGCACTGCCCTTACCAAGGTGACGCTGAGCAAGAAATTGACGGAAATTCCCGACGGCTGCTTCTACCTGTGCGCTTTGACCAATTTGCAGCTGCATGAAGGTATTACCCGCATCGGCGTGCAGGCCTTTGCCATGAATGACATGACCTATATCCGCCTGCCGCAGAGCTTGATGGAGCTTGGCGAGGGCGCGTTCAACATGTGTACGGATGCCACCGGTGTTTCCATCGGCAAAAACCTGACCGAGATCCCTGATCTGGCCTTCTACCGCTGCATCGGCTTTACTTCCATTACGGTGCCGGAAGGGATTGTAACAATCGGCGAAGGCGCTTTCCAGGGCTGTGTGGAAGTGGGGAGCATCCGGCTGCCCTCCACGCTGCGCACCATCGGCGACACCGCCTTCTCCATGAACGTGGACGGTATGTTCTTCAATGAGAAGATCACGTCCGTCACGGTGCCTGAGGGAGTGACGAATATCGGAGAATTTTCCTTTTCCGGTTATGTGAAGCTGACCGCGGTCAAGCTGCCTTCCACGCTGAAAACCATTGGGAAAGGCGCTTTCAACGGCACGGCGCTGCGTACGCTGGTGATTCCTGAGGGCGTCGAATCGGTGGGCGAAGCGGCGTTCATGTCCAACAGCCTGAGCAAAATCACCCTGCCTGCCTCCCTGAATGAAATCGGCCCCCGGCTGTTTGATGTGTCCGATGTGGCTGCCGATAAGGTACAGGTGATCTGCCCTGAGGGCAGTGCCGCTGAAGCATACATCTTGCAGAACTACCCTGATTTCAACATGACTCATCCGCAGTAAGGGGGCGTTGCCCCTTTCTTTTCGACCGACTGATGTGCACAAGTATCTCCGTCCCACGACGATTGACATGACAGGCAGCCCCGTGCTGTGTGAAGGAGAATTGGTCTGCGCCAACATGGTCGAAAATGGCCGCCGGCACTGCCGGCTTGTGGGACGGAGAAATGATTAGCGCCAATATGGTCGAAAATGGCCGTCGGCACTGCCGGCTTGTGTGACGGAGAAATGATTGGCGCCAACCCGATCGAAAGAAAGTGGCGAATGCCACCCCGATCGAAAGAAAGTGGCGAATGCTCTTTCCGGATTATCATCCCCTCCCATGTCGTGGGACGGCGCTGTATACAAGCCGCCTCGGTCGAAATGGGGTGCCGGCACAGCCGGCCCCGGAGGGCAAAAGTTGTCCCGCGAAAAGGCTTGTCAAAGAAAGGAAAACAGGCTATAATATACGTTGGCAAGGGATGAATATCCCCGCCATATACTATCTACATTATTGAGGAGGTCTTTCCCATGGTGAAAGTTGCTATCAATGGTTTCGGCCGCATTGGCCGTCTTGCTTTCCGTCAGATGTTCGGTGCTGAAGGTTACGAAGTCGTGGCCATCAACGACCTGACCAGCCCCAAGATGCTGGCTCATCTGCTGAAGTATGATACCGCTCAGGGTGCCTACTGCGGCGCTATGGGTGAAAACAAGCACACTGTGGAAGCTACCGACAACAGCATCATCGTGGACGGCAAGGAAATCATGATCTATGCTGAAAAGGATGCCGCCAACTGCCCCTGGGGCAAGCTGGATGTGGACGTTGTGCTGGAATGCACCGGCTTCTACTGCTCCAAGGATAAGTCCATGGCCCACATCAACGCTGGCGCCAAGAAGGTTGTTATCTCCGCTCCCGCCGGCAACGATCTGAAGACCATCGTGTTCTCCGTGAACGAAAACACCCTGACCGCCGAAGACCAGATCATCTCTGCCGCTTCCTGCACCACCAACTGCCTGGCTCCCATGGCCAAGGCCCTGAATGATGCTTATCCCATCCAGAGCGGCATCATGACCACCGTGCATGCTTACACCGGCGACCAGATGATCCTGGACGGCCCCCATCGCAAGGGCGACCTGCGTCGTGCCCGTGCCGGCGCTCAGAACATCGTGCCCAACTCCACCGGCGCTGCCAAGGCCATCGGCCTGGTCATCCCCGAACTGAACGGCAAGCTGATCGGCTCCGCCCAGCGCGTGCCCGTCTGCACCGGTTCCACCACCCTGCTGGTTGCTGTGGTGAAGGGCCAGAACGTGACCAAGGATTCCGTCAACGCCGCCATGAAGGCTCAGGCTTCCGCTTCCTTCGGCTACAACACCGAAGAAATCGTGTCCTCTGACGTGATCGGCATGAAGTACGGCTCCCTGTTCGATGCCACCCAGACCATGGTTGCCAAGATCGACGAAGACACCTATCAGGTGCAGGTCGTGTCCTGGTACGACAACGAAAACTCCTACACCTCTCAGATGGTCCGCACCATCAAGTACTTCGCCGAACTGAACTAATTGATTTGTAAGGTTTTGCGGAGTCTGTGAGGAAAAGCGTTTTCTTGCGACTTTGATAAACATCTAACCGACTTCTGCAAGCGCTCCAGCGCTTTGCAGGATGAGTAATATAGGCGTTTTCCCCTCTTTCTGTTGGCTTTATGTCAAAGAAAGAGGGGTTTTTGTTGTTATTGAAGGATGCCATCATGGAGTATGAATTGGAATGTAAGGTAAGGAGGCTGGCAGAAGGAACCATTAACAACTACGATAGACATTTGCGTTATCTGCGTGACTATCTGGAAGCAGAACACAACGTCGTTGTGCTGGAGGAAATAAAGCCGCTTCATCTGAAACGCTATCTCCTGATGAAGGAGGAACAAGGGTGCAAAGCGCATTATATCAATGATTTGCTGAAGGTATTCAAAACCTTCTTCCGATATTGCGTGGAAGAGGAATACCTGAAAACCAGTCCCGCCGCCAAGGTCAAGAATGTGCGGCAACCAAAGGTGTTGATACGCACCTTCAATGAGGAAGAAGTGCTCAAGATGCTGAATTATCACAACGGGCATGACTTCATCAGTCTCAGGAACAAAGCAATGCTGGCGCTCTTCTTTGATACGGGAATGCGCTTGACGGAAGTGATGACCATGAAGAATGAGCAAATCAAGGATGGCTAGTAAGAATATATGTGTAAATCACTTTTTGCATAATGGGGGGACAGAAAATGGAATACCTGAAAACGCATCTGAAAAAGAAAACAATTCTGCGTGGGATTGGAATTTATCTGATCATGCTGCTGCTGTTTGAAGTGTGTTACTGTCATGCGTTGGGGAAACCGGCGCGTGGATTTGCACTGGGCTTTTTTGATTTCTTCAAAACCTTCGCATGGGAAGATGCCGGTTTGTGCATCAAGCGGATCATGATATTGGCATATACCGCTATGCTGGAGATTATCGGATTCGGCATTGCAGAACGAGTTTGCCGTTTTACGCATTTCCGCGGTGTGCTTGCCTTTGCATTTTGTCTGGCGTGTTCTATCGGGATGACATTTCTGATCGGTCCGTTGATGTCTTTGGTGCTCTTTGTGCTGAAGGTGGCAGGGTTTATTCTCTTTTTGTTATTTGTACTTTCGCTTATGCTGTGTGGCGGTGTGGGTTCCATATTGGTGCTGAGCGGCTTAACGGACTCGGATCTTGATGACGAGCAGAGAGCAGCCCTTATTGTGGTTGGGGCGAACTGGAAGAAGTTGGAATAAGGAGGAAGCGGTATGCCGGTGTTTAGAAACCTGTGGGAAAAATATCGGAACAAGTTGGTGACTATGCGTTTTTTGGACTTCATGCTGGATTTTGGATTGATCAAGTCGGCACTGCTGTTTAGTGCAATTCCATTTTTCCTGATTTGCATGTGTGTGCCGGAACTGAGAGAACTTGCAGCAGTTGTGGGCCCTCTTTCGCTGGTGTTTGCATTTCCGCTGCTTTTTGTACTGGCCATTTTGCTGGTGTATTTGGGCTTTTTTGAATGTATTGCCCGCTGTTTGCTGGCGGTGCTGCAAAAAGAAGAATAAAGTGTATGGTATCCTGATGGGTGGCCGTTCGCATATGAGGACATATATGCTGAACAGGAACAGTGCGATAAATATGCACCCCTCTTTCCTCCGGGAGAGAGGGGTTTTTGTATGCGGTTTTCTGCTGCCGCGCATGTTTTGACTGCAGATGAAGGAAAGCGGCAATTCGCCCGTTATGATTGGAGGCTGCAGGAGCTTTGCGGGCTTCCGGAACGGAAAATTCTGACCGGTGAGACATGAAAATCAGGTGTTATTTTGTAATGGTTGACCATGGGCAGAATATATGCTATAATACAATCAGCATGAAGCGGACAGCGGAAAACAGTTGGATATGAATAGAACAATTCTTCCCTGCAGATGCCATCGGGCTGTGCTGGTTGGCATTGCATGGCCATGAATGATGCAGCCTCCATTCATCCGGGCGGCATTGCCGTCATGAAGCATGCAAAGGAGCGGAACGATGGACAGAACAGCAAGAAGAAGACGGGAACGCGAGCAAAGGAAGCGCGATGCAAAGAGAGCACGGGAAAAACGGTTGAAAGAAGAAATGAGACGTGCCAAGAGAAAACCCCGGAAAATCCGTACCAGAAGCTTTGGGGAACCGAGGATTATGTGGGGAATTCTGTTTATCTTCATCAATCTGGCCATTACAGCTGTGATTGCCATTTATCCGGGCAGGGCATTGTTCAATTGGATATATAGCCTGCTGCAGCGCCTGGCCTATCGGGGTCTGTGCATTACCGAAGAATCCCTGCCGATTCCCAATGCTTTGCTGTTTCCTGCGATTGGCGCGGTGATTTATGAATTCGCCAATTTTGTTGATACCTGCGACCCCGGAACATGGGTTTCCAATCTGTTGGGTGTTGCGCTTTGGGCGCTTGGCTGGTCTCTGGGGTATTTTGTTCTTGCGCTGCTGATCCTTTATATCATTCTCAGCTTCATTCTCAAAATCTTTGGGCCGGCTGCGGAAAAATATGAAAAGGTCAGGCAAACGCTGTTTGACGGCTACAGCTATGCGCATTCTCCAAGAGACGCCATACGTGAATCAGAAAACTTTATGAAAGAACATAAGCTTACCACACTGATGTTGATGAAAGAAATTGACGACGATGACGATTGACCTGCACCCCTCTTTCTTTCGGGAGAGAGGGTTTTTTGTGTGCTTGATTTTTCGGGAAACGGAGAGTAGCGCCGGTGATCAACAGCAAAAAAGACAGCCGCTGTCTTCCGGATAGGGAAGGGGCTGTCTTTTAGTGCTTTTTTATTGCTCTCTTATTGCTCTCTTATTGCTCTTTGGTTTATGGGTTTCTGTTTTATTGCTTTTTTCTGCCAAACAGTTGCTTCATATCGCAGGCAGCCAGCACGCCGCAGACGACCACCACCAGCGTGCACAGGATGGAAAGGGGGTTCAGCATGCTAGTATCGCCGAAGAAAATGACGGTCAGGATGATGGCCCAGGCGGGGTAGGTCACGTTCAGCGCCATGGTTTTGGCGGCGCCGATCTTGTCCAGGGATACGTAGTACATCAGATACGATACCGTGGCGGCCAGGGCAGAACCTATCAGCACGGGAATGAGCAGCGGCTCCTTGACTGTGAACAGGGTGGGGATAAACTTCCATGCCCCCAGCACTGGCAGAATGATGACGCCGTACACCAGCGCAGATACGCTCTGGCGCAGCGTCAGCACGAAGCTTTCGTCCATGTCGGGGTCCTTGAGGCACTTGGCCAGAATCACCGTGGAGGTGCCCCAGCCAAAGGCGCACATGAAGGCGCCCAGCAGCCCCAGCCAGAAGTTGGTCACATTCAGGTCCGGAGAATAGCTCAGCCCGTACACGCCCAGCAGCGTCAGAAACAGGAATACCCACTGGTACCACTTCACCTTTTCCTTGAGGAACAGGAAGGCCAGCACCGTGCCGATAGCGGGGTACACGGCGGTGGCCACCGAGCCTACGGACGCGCCCATATAGTTGACCGCCATGGTGTAGCCCGTCATGCCGATGGGGCCGCCGATGGTGGCGCCCAGCACCAGCCATTTGCAGCCCGGCTTTTTGAGGATCTTGAAGAAATCCTTCGTCTTTCCGCGCACGCCGTTGTAAATGAACAAACTCACCGCAGAGAAAAGGTCGTGCAGGAAGGTGGCGGCAAAGGGCGCAAGCAGCATGGCCTGCGCCGTGGTAAAGAAGGGGCTCATGCCCAGCACGATGCCCATCAGCACCGTTTCAACGGCCCAGGTCAGGCCGGAGAGAAGTCCTACGATCATGAATCAGTATCTCCTGTTTTCCTTATTGAATGGGTCTTTGGTTATTCCAGAATGTCAGGCAGCTCGCTGACATCGTGCAGCACAAGATCAGCATGCGCTTGCAGACGGCTGCGGCTTTTGGCATGCTTGCCCACCGCAATGGCTTTGATGCCGGCGTTCCGGGCAAAGCGGATATCCGTCATGGTATCGCCCACCATGACCACCCGGTCGGGGGAAAGCTTTTCCTTTTCGCAAAGGTCCTGCGCGGCGGCAGGATCGGGCTTGGGGGGAAGTGCGCCGCCGTCGGTGTAGATATGGTCAAACAGATCCGTTACGCCCAGCTTTTCAAGGCAAAGCAGGGTGATCTCCCGGTTGTCCGTGGTGATCAGCGCGATCTTCTTGCCCCGGTTTTTCAGTGTTTCCAAAACGGTGCGAGGATGAGGGCAGGTGGGAAGCACGCTGCTTTCGTGGGCATGGCGGTTGTATGCGGAAAGCACCATTTGCTCCACTGTGTCTACGTCCTTTTCACAGCCGTGGCTTTGGAGGATCTGATGCACACATTCGCTCATTTCCCGATATGTGCCCTTGCAAAGGATGCCGTCCACGTTGACCGTATCGCCCTGCACGCCAAAGGCTGTTAGCATGTCGTCTGCAAGCGAGACATTCAGGTTCACTTGACGGAGAATATCCTTCAATGCAAGGTCTGATAAAGTGATCCAGAAAGCGTCAAAATCGATCAGTGTGCCGTCCTTGTCGAAAATCACGGCGTCGGCTGGGATTTTGTGATGCGCGGCCGAAGAATTTGCCTCAAAATCTACCGAATAATTCACCAAAACAATCACCTCGGGTGGGATTATACCACGGTTCCCCCTTCAGGGGCAACCGGAAAGAGACGGCTTACTTTTTCAGCCACCGGTCCAGAAAATCATAGCCATAGGCCAGCGCTTCCGGGGTGGGAAGATGTTCGTATCCGTAGCGCAGATATTGCAGCCTGCCGTCATCCGGGGCATACCCGGGGACGGTTTTTTGTATGTGCAGGAGCACTTCGCCGCTTTCCTCGGTGTCAAATTCACCACCCAGAATGCACAGGGGCTTGGGGGCACAGGCGGAAAGCAGCTGTTCGTGATCCATGCCCTTTTCGATCAGTTCGTCCACCTTGTTTCCCCAGTACCAGATGTCCCGCCAGTTGGTCTGGTGCCAGAGAAAGCCAAAGTCGATGGCGCAGATGGCCTTGATGCGCTCATCCAGACAGCCGGTGTAAAAGGCCATTTTGCCGCCCAGCGAAAAGCCGATGATGCCTATGCGATTGGCATCTACTCGGGGGTCCAAAGCAAGGGCATCGATGACCAGTTGGGTATCCGAAACCAGTTTGCCCACCCCCGTCCAATGGGGATGATCCTCATAGAGCTCCTCCGCCGCTTCCTTCCAGCGGGTAAAATCCATGGGCGGAAGGGGGCTTTCGTAATAGGTCAGGTGGTAGCTGTCGGCAGTGGCTACGGCATAGCCCCGGCGCAAAAGATCCAGCATGATGGGTACTTTTTGGTAACGCGGATGCAAAGCGCCCGTTTCTGGATCATACCCCAGCATCTGCCCGGCCACATAAAAGGGCACGGCAACGGCAGGGCAGGGGGAAGCGGCGTTTTTGGGAAAACCCATCAGCAGGCGCTGGGCGGTGCCTTCGCCGTTTATCTGGCAGTACATTTCCAGGGTGTAGGTTTCTTCCTCCCGGCGGTACAAAAGCACTGGCTTTTCGTCGGGAATGGGGGTGCTGGGCGTTCCCAGTGCCTGAAGCCATTGTTTGCTGATTTCGTTCATTCTGAAAATCCTCCGATATGCGCAGGGCGGCAACCAGTTTTGTTTCACAGTATCTTCCATTATATAGTCCGTCTGCACGCCCGTCAACCGGAAAGGTGTTTTGGTATATTCTGAAAGAGAATAATGTGCAATTTGAAAGTATACAATAAAATCGTGCAGGAAAAGAGGACGCGGCAGCGAATATACATTCATATAGAAAAAATTACATATTGTCGGATTCCCCGGTGCGAAAGGAGCATGCAGTATGACCCAGAAACTGATCAATGACCTGATTCTGTCCGGCGCTTTTGAACTATACGGACAGCCCAAGTGGACCTTTGGCAAAAACACCTGCAACACCTACGAAGTGTATGCGGGCGCCGTTCATATGCCCGGCGGCTCGGAAATCCCCGCGCAGCTGCTGCTGGAATTGATCGAGCGGGACGAGAATTTGACCATGACGTTCTCCCGCTGGTTCATGGAAGCCGCCATGAAATCCGCCGTGGAACTGTGCGAAAAGACCAATTCCCACGTGACGTTGTCCATGAACCTTCTGCCGCAGTACGCCGGTCAGGATAACTTTGTGGAGCAGGTGCTCAAGCTGGTGGAAGAAACGGGCATCAATCCCCATAAGATGCAGTTTGAACTGAGCGAAGCACAGAATCTGAACGCCAAGGGCATCGAAAACCTGAACATCCTCCATGACGAATACGGCATCGGGTTGTATCTGGCCAATTTCGGCATGGGCTATGCCAACATCAATTTGCTCAAGGACGTGCATTTTGACGGCATCGAACTGGACAAAACCTTTGCTGCCGGCGTGCCGAACCACGACCAGACGGTGCGCATGGTGTTTGCCATCCAGAACCTTGCCCATACGCTGGATCTGGTGATGTGCGCCAAGGGCATCGAAACGCCGGAGCAGTTTGAATTCTTTGATGATATGAAGTGCTTCAAGGGTCAGGGCTACATCATCGGCAAGCCGCTTCCCATGGAAGAACTGACAGAATATATCAAGCTGTACGCCGTTCCCGTACAGGAGCAGGAAGAATAAGCGGACAAATGTAAATCATTGCTTTTCTTAATAAATATTTATAGAAAAGTGGGTATATTCCTATTACACTGAAGTGACTACGGCATCCGAAAGGATGTTGATATTATGGAGGAGGAAACCCCCATGCGCAAGATTCTTGCTCTGGTACTCTGCGTCGCAATGCTGTTTTCCGTTCCCGCCATGGCCGAAGAACTGACCGGTCAGGCTGACGGCTTTATGGGCCTTGTGACCGTCACCGTCGTCAAGGAAGGCGACGACATCGTCTCTGTGGAAGTTGAAGCTGCTTCCGACACTCCCGCCATGGTGACCATGGCTGTGGACGGCGTTGTCCCCCAGATCGTGGAAAAGGACAGCACCGAAGTGGACGTTGTGGCCAACGCCACCTTCACCAGCAACGGCATCATCAACGCCGTGAACAACGCGCTGGATCCCGAACAGTTCCCCTATGTGGCTGAAACCGAAGAAGAAGTGGAAGCCGCTCCCATTGTGGCCGAAGCTGCTGAAGCTTACATCGGTCTGGGCGTGCACAGCATGGGTCGTAAGGGCCCCGGCAGCGACAACACCGAAACCGGTGTGTACTCCTTCAACGAAGTGGTTGCCGCTGTGATCTTTGACGCCGAAGGCAAGATCCTGCTGGCCAAGGTGGATCAGCTGGAAATCGCCACCCCCAACTATGACGGCTCCACCATGCCTCATCTCAGCGGTTTCCCCGGCCAGAGCTACAACAACGACGCCGATCATGACGCCGTTGTGGATGGCGTGATCGAAGTGACTCCCGAAAGCTTCCTGGCTGAAGTGGACACCTGGCAGACCAAGCGCGAACGCGGCGAAGGCTATGTGATGGGTACCGGCGTGTGGGCCCAGCAGATGGACAAGTTCGAAGAAGTGTTCGTGGGCAAGACCGTGGAAGAAGTGGAACAGTGGTTCGCCGCTTACTGCTCTGACCGCAACGGCCGTCCTCTGAAGGCCGGTTCCTCCAACGAAGAGGATGCCGCCAAGTACGATGCTCTGACCGACGATGAAAAGGCTATGCTGGCTGACGTGACTTCCGCCGCCACCATGTCTCTGAACGACGGCCACGGCAACATCCTGGCTGCTGTGAAGAAGGCCTATGAAAACCGCGTGGCTCTGGAAATCGAATCCGCTTCCGCCATCGGTCTGGGCGTGCACAACATGGGTCGTAAGGGCCCCGGCAGCGACAACACCGAAACCGGCGTGTACTCCTTCAACAACGTGTATGCTGCCGTGCTGTTCGATGCGGATGGCAAGATCGTTGCCTCCTATGCTGACCAGCTGGAAGTGGCTACCCCCAACTATGACGGCTCCACCATGCCTCACCTCAGCGGCTTCCCCGGCCAGAGCTACAACAACGACGCCGATCATGACGCTGTTGTGGATGGCGTGATCGAAGTGACCGCTGACAGCTTCCTGGCTGAAGTGGAATCCTGGCAGACCAAGCGCGAACGCGGAGAAGGCTATGTGATGGGCACCGGCGTGTGGGCTCAGCAGATGGACAAGTTCCAGGAAGTGTTCGTGGGCAAGACCGTGGAAGAAGTGGAACAGTGGTTCGCCGCTTACTGCTCTGACCGCAACGGCCGTCCTCTGAAGGCTGGTTCCTCCAACGAAGAGGATGCCGCCAAGTATGACGCTCTGACCGACGATGAAAAGACCATGCTGGCTGACGTGACCACCGCCGCCACCATGTCCCTGAACGACGGCCATGGCAACATCCTGGGTGCCTACGAAAAGGCTTGGGAAAACCGCGTGGATATCGAACTGACCGTCGGTAAGTAAGATGCATCGCATCTTCCCCCGGGAAGTTGATCTCTAAAAGCAATATCGGCCCCGCTTTTGACGGAATATCCGTGAAAGGCGGGGCTTTTTTTATATCTATCCCTCTGTGGAAACCTTCATCAAGGAAGGGTTTACCGTACTGCCCAGCGTGTGCTACTCGGTGGAAAATTCCATCCATTTCTGGACCCATGCGCTGGAAGCCCAATATCTGAGCAAGCGCTACAATTGGCCCGGCAAGCTGGGCGGTCTTATTTGCACCAACTGGCGCCCCCTCAATCATGAATATGTGGAGAATATGCTGACCTGCATGAACGGCGGTGAAGCCGGCGACGCCATGGACGCCAAGGTGGGCAAGGTGATTCGCGCCATGGAACCCAAGATCGAAAAATTTGATCTGTAAATATTTCTTTGAAGCCCTGTCTTTTCGACATGGCTTTTTTATGTTGATTTATTGTTGTCATAAACCCCGGTTTCGTGTATAATAACGGCAGATGACAACCGTTTTCCCAATTGTATATCAAGGAGGTACAAACAGATGTTTGACCGCACCAAAGCCACCATCGGTTTCCATACCCTGGTCGCGACCCCCGAAGGCATCGATTCCCTGATCCGCCTGCTGCGCGAAGGTCTGGCCCCCCGCGGATTCAATTTGCTGATCGCGGAAATGCGCTTCCAGTTCAAGTGCTTCCCGGAATATTCTTCCGGCACCATTACGGCCGAAGATGCTTCCCGTCTGGCCGACGTATGCGAAGAACTGGGCATCAAGCTGGTTCCCCTCTGGCCCTGCCTGGGTCACCAGTCGGACAGCCCCGCCGGCACGCCCCTGCCCCTGCTGAAGCAGCACCCCGAATTCATCGAAAACCCCACCGTTGCGCCCGACGCCACCTGGCCGGATATCTATCATCACAGCTGGTGCGCATCCAATGACGATATCTATCAGTACATTTTCCCCATGATGGACGAAATCGCCGAGGCCTGCCGCTGCGATACCTTCCATGTGGGTCTGGACGAAGTGTTCGATATCGCCATGTGTCCCCGCTGCAAGGGCAAGGATCCCGCTGAGCTCTTCGCCCGTACGGTGAAGATCCTCCATGATCACTTTGCCGAAAAGGGCATGGATATCATGATGTGGGGCGACCGTCTGCTGGATTCCATCTCCATGGGCTATCAGATGTGGGAAGCCGACCGCTTCGGCATGTTCCCCGCGCTGCACATGAAGGACAAGATCACCCGCGACATCATCATCTGCGACTGGCACTATGATTTGCACAGCGCGGGCTATCCCTCTGTGGAAACTTTCATCAAGGAAGGCTTCACCGTGCTGCCCAGCGTGTTCCATGTGGCGGAAAACGCCGTCCACTTCTGGACCCATGCGCTGGAAGCCCAGTACCTGAGCAAGCGGTACGGCTGGCCCGGCCAGCTGGGCGGCATGATCTGCACCAACTGGACGCATTTGACGGATGAATATGTGCAGAACCTGCTGACAGCCATGAACGGCGGCGAAGCCGGCGAAGAACTGGATGCCATGGTGGGCAAGGTGATTCACGCCATGGAACCCAAGATCGAAAAGTTCAAGCTGTAACACATGATCAAACAGCCCTGCGACAAGCAGGGCTGTTTGTGCTATGGTGGCGATGAACGCTATTCGCGAAAAATACAGTTTATATAAGGGACGCAATATCGTTCACAACATTACAAAAGAGGGGGAGACAACACATGAATGAAATGGGAAAAAAGTCGCGATGGATAGTGGGAGTGATACTGCTAATTGTAGCAGTTCTTTCCATCACAATGTTAGGTCCAAAACTTTCAACAATAGAAACGTATGATAAAGCGATTGAGATTCTGGATAATAAGAAATTGAATGCTACTACTATCAGCACAATGGTGACTGCAGCATCGGTGGCCATATCCTTTTTGCCGGAAGACAAAGGCACTCCTTTGGCAGAGGAACTGGCAGATTTTTCAGCGCCATTGTTGTTGGTTGTATGTGCGTTGCAGCTGGAGAAATTCATGCTTACCACCTTTGGCGGAACAGCGGCTTATGTGATGCTGCCGTTGGCATGTTTGCTTTATATTATCAGTTTGATCTTTGGTGCTGCAAAGTGCAGAGAGTGGGGAACAAAGGTATTTTTGCTTGCACTTTTGTTGGCGTTGATTATACCCACGAGTATTCGAATTACTCAAAACGTAGAGGATACCCATGCGGCTTCTATTAGTAATTCGTTTGAAAAAATCTCGTCCTTTGGATCCACGTTTGATCATACGACAATCGAAGAGGATGAAGGTTTTTTTACGAAATTATTCAAGGGAATCGCAGAAGGAATTAGTGATGCACTGACAACCATGAAAGAGCTGTTAACAATCGTTATCGATGCGGTTGCAGTGTTGGTAATCACCAGTTGCATTATTCCGCTTCTTACGTTGTTGATATTTGTTTGGCTTGTCAAGTTGATTCTGACGGGGAAATCGGAGAATTTCGGTCAGCCCTATGTGGCATTCAAGAACAAAGTTTCTCCTGTTACTAAAAAAATGTTGAAAGCAATACATGAGATGAAAGAAGAATAACAAAACAGCACCCTGCCTATGTGGGGTGCTGTTTTTACTTGAGGTTGTTTGGAAAATTGGTTTACCGATGCTTGTAGACCACAAGTTCGGGGTTTTCGCCATTTTCTGTGTAGGTGCAGACAAGTAGGAAATCCAGTCCGGCCACGATGCCGAAGCACCGGTCGCCGCCGAACAGACATTCCAGCTGATTGCCAAGATAGGTGGCATTATCGTCCAGGAATTTCACTTTGCTGCCGCTGGGCAGGCGGTATTCCATGTTGACGAAATGTCCGGGCAGCACGTGCAGTTCCTCCACCTTGGGCAGCCCTTCCACATGCAAAAGGGTGTTAAATTCGTGGATCAGGGTCTGCTTGAACAGTTCAAACTGCTTTTGCCCGCCGATCTGGGGATAGGTTTTGCAAAAATCTTCTGCGCCGTGGCACCAGGTGCAGCACCCGTCGTCCAATGCCTCTTCGCCCGCGCCGTCTTCAATGGGCATGCCGCAGCGCTGGCAGACCTTCAGTTGGGGGTCGCCCAGCAGCGCATTGATGGACACATCAAACAATTTGGACAACAACTTCAGCGTTTCGGTGTTGGGCACGGTTTCGCCCGTCTCCCAACGGGATACGGCCTGGCGTGTCACAAACACCTTTTCCGCAAGTTCTTCCTGGCTCATTCCCAATTTGAGCCGCAATTCCTGAATCGAGCATTTCGTTTCCATGTTGCTCACCTCCATGGCATGATTATAAACGGAAGCATTGACATAAACAAGAAACGCGTTGTTGCCTGATATGCGTTGGGCACGGCAACAAAAAAACAGCACCCTGTAAGGGGTGCTGCTTTGGTGGAACAATTACTTGTTGTTCAGCCATTCCTGGGCCTTGTTGGCGGCCATGCGGGTGATGGCTTCCTTGGCATACTTGCTTTCGGCGCCGCCGAAGGTGTACAGGAAGAACTTACCGCCTTCGGTTTTGTACAGGCTTTCTTCGTAGCCGGCAGGATCGCCGAACTGGCCGAAGGTGCGCTTCTCAATCAGCTGGGAAGCTTCGGTATCGTATTCCACTTTGCAAATGATCTTCTTCATAACAGGTTCCTTTCCGTTGCGCCTTCTGCTTCATGGCGCTGAATGAATTGCTGCGAATGCCGCAACGGTTTACATTTATATCACATATTGATCCAAAATGCAATACCTGTGTTCAATATCTTATATTTTTGATGCGCGGATGGATTGAATGGAGCCAATACGGACAAATGTGGAATGTGCTGGTAAAACAAAAAGCCTCCCCGGATGGGGAGGCAGGAAAGATCAAAAGATTGAAAATTACTTGATCTGTTCCAGAGCGTTCTTCACAGCGGCCATGATGGCTTCGGAAGACTTGGTGGCGCCGGCAGCCACGTCCACTTCGGTGGACTGGGCAGAGATGATGGCGTCAGCCACAGAGGGATAAGCTTTCTCCCAGAAGGAGGGGGTGTCGTTCTGGCTCAGCACGTCGATCTTAGCGATCTTGTCGCCGTCCATGGTGACCTTGACCTTCACTTCGCCGCCGATTTCGCTGGTGGCCACGCCGATGTATTCGTTGGCAGCCAGTTCGGGAGCAGCTTCTTCAGCAGCAACGGGAGCTTCAGCATAGCCAAAGTGGATGTTCAGCAGTTCGATCAGCTTGCCGCCCACGTCAGCAGACAGGGAAGCGCAGCGGGTGCCGCGTTCGGGAGAGCCGAATTCGAAGCCGGAGGTTTCCATCCAGTTGCCCACGGAGTCACGGCACAGTTCGCTGCCGGACACGGAGTGATGGGCATGGGCTTCCTTATCAGCGGGCTGATAGATGGGGAAAGCGGTGGTCTTGTACCAGTCGTAGATCTGGGTGCGGATAGCGCTCATGTCGCCGCCGGTGACGAACAGGTTCAGCACAGCGAAGGCGCCGCCCAGAGAGCCGCACAGGTTGCGGTTGCCGTAGCCGCCGCCGCCGTGAGCAAACATACGGCCGTCGATCTGGTTGTAGGGATAGCCGTACTTTTCAGCCAGCAGATCCAGAATACCGGAAGCAACGCCGGCGCAGCAGCCGCCCTTGGCGTAGAAGTTTTCGTAGATCTTGTCCTGCACTTCCTTCACGTCCAGGGGCTGATAGGTCCAGGGGAAAGCGGGAGCGGCGATTTCGGCTTCAGCCTTCACAACAGAAGGCACGGTGCTCAGGGCAGCAGCGCCCAGAGTGACCTTACCGGCCATGCGCAGAAATTCGCGGCGGGTCTGATTCATGCTCATTGGAATATCCTCCTTTGATGTACGATCGTTTAGAATCGCTGAGTCTATTATACACAAATGTTCAGATTTGTTCAAGCATTTGGCAAAAAGGAATTTACTTTTTTTCGCAATTCATGTATAATTGTACAGCAAAGAAAAATGAACTGTGCATCGCGCACCATGAAGGAAGGAGACGAGCGGTGTTCAATATTGGCATGATGGAACTGCTTCTGGTGCTTCTGGTAGCCTTTGTGGTGGTGGGTCCCAGGGATTTGCCCAAAGTGGCCCGCTGGATCGCCCGGCAGGTCAAGGCCCTTCGCAAGCTGGTCCGGGAAGTGAAAAAGGATACCGGCTGGGATGAACTGGCCAAGGAATTCAAGGACACCCGGGACGATGTACAGGAAACGCTGAAAGAAGCTGACGTGCGAAGCGAACTGAAAACGGCTGCCGATCAGGTGAATGCGGAAGTCAAGAACGTGCAGCAGGAAGTAAAGCAGGCGGCGGAAACGCTGAAGCAGGAAGCGGAACAATAAACAGGCAAAAGTAAAATACTGGAAAAATCCAAGAATAAACAACAGGTTCGGACCGATTTTGAAGGAGGACATGAAACATGAGACTGGGAACGACTGAAATTATCCTCATTGTGGTGCTGGCGCTGGTGCTCTTTGGCGGCGGTAAACTGGCGGGCGTTGGCAAGGCCCTGGGCCAGAGCATCCGCGATTTCAAAAGGGAAATGAAGGCTGACGACAAGAAAAACGAAGAACCCAAAGCGGAAGATAAGGCCGAATAAACGGCCTTTTTCTTCATGCTGACCGTGGAGGTTTCCCTATGAGCCAATCTCAGGATCAGCGGCAGACGGTCATGCAGCATCTTAGTGTGCTGCGGAAAATGCTGATCTCCAGCGTCATTGCCATTGCTGCCGCTTTCTTTCTGATTTTCTATTTTGCCATTGATACCCTGATGGAGCTGCTTTTGCAGCCTATCACCCAGCGCGGCATTGAAGTGATCTACACCGCCATGAGCGAAGCGCTGACCACCAAGATGAAAGTGGCGCTCATCGCAGCCGTGGTGGTCACCTGTCCCTTCGTGTTTTTTCAGGTGTGGTCCTTCATCAAGCCTGCGTTGTATGCCCATGAAAAGCGCACCTTCCGGCTGCTGTTTGTGGTTACGGTGTTTTTGTTCTTGCTGGGCGTTGCGTTCTGCTACGGCGCGGTGTACATGCTGGCGGTGGATTTTTTCCTGGTTTCGGGTGAAAATCTGGCTGTGCCCATGCTGAGCATTGATAAATATGTGTCCTTCCTGTTTGGGTTTGTGGTGCCCTTCGGGCTGGCCTTTGAACTGCCTGTGGCGCTGTACATGACTACCCGCATGGGGATGACAAATTACAAAATGCTGGCATCCAAGCGCAAGTTTGTCATTTTGGGCGTGGTCATTATTGCGGCCATCCTGACGCCGCCCGACGTGGTATCCCAGGTTATGCTGGCCATTCCCATTTTGCTTTTGTTTGAAGTGGGACTTCTCATCTGCCGGTTTGTCAAACCCCGTACGGCATTGCCGGAGAATGAAGAATAACAGCATAATCCATCCAAAGCCCGTTTTGTAAGGAGCGGGTTTTTTGCTGCTTGCAAATTGTGTCAAATCGAATTATAATCTAAGCAGAAAAAACTGCACAGAATCTGATCGGAGGAATGAAATATGAAAAAACTGGCTTCCATTCTGCTTGCCTTGATGCTCCTGTGCACTGCCCTGATGCCTGCCGTGGCGGAAGAAGCGGTGTACGCCAGCACGGCTGCCTTTATGCAGACACTGGATGAAAACGACATGATCTACACCTATGAAGGCGTGAACGACTCGGGCAACGAAGTGCTGATCATCCCCATGGAGGATGATGAACAGGGCTTCTCCTTCAACGTGACCATGTTCTTCACCGGCGATCTGGAAAATGCCACCATCTATGTGTGGAACCTGATCAACTACGATCCCGCCTATGTGTACGAAGTGGCGTATGCCTGCAACCAGTGCAACTACAACTCCACCTACATGAAGTTCTATGCCGATGAAACGGACAACACCGTGACGGCTGAACGCTGGATCATCTTCCGCGATCATGACGTGGCTGAAATTGTGGGCGAAGCTTTCGGCGGCGTGCTGAAGGAAATTGAAACCTTCTACAGCGTGCTGGCGCCCTACGCCGTGTAAAACGCAGTGTTACCTGAAAACCCGCTTTGCAAGGAGCGGGTTTTTTGATGCGCTGCTTGCCTGTCGCGGGGGTGTGTGATATGATGGAAAAAAGACAGGTATATCCAATATCAAACCGTTTTTACAGGATGGGATGGCTATGAATCAGACAAATTTGTATTCCTTCCGCAACAGGGAATGGACCCGTTCACAGCGTCTTTTTCCCACGCCCAATGCACAAATGCCCTTTGTCTGCCGGGTGGATGAAAATTGGGAGATCGTGGTCAAGCGCACCGACTCTCGTTTGACCCGCTATTTTTCCCGGGATCTGCAGGAATTTTTCAGCGATGCATTCGGCATCGACCTGCGCATTCGTCATGCGGAAAATGTGCAGGAAGCCATGAAAAACAAAGTAAACCGCATCTTCCTTTTGGATGCGGAAGATGTGCCGTGTGCTGCTCTTCAATCGGATATGCAAAATGCCTTTCATGTGACGGTGGAGGAACAGTGCATCACCGTCATCGGCCGCACCGAACGGGGTACGGCGCAGGGTGCATATTACCTGGAAGAATGTATGAAGCTGCGGGGCGAAAGCACGCTGGAGGCGGAATGCAAAGAACATGCGCCCCGGTTTTCTCCCCGCATGACTCATTCCGGCACCGAACTGGACACCTTTCCGGACAGTTTTCTGGCGGCCTGTGCCCATGCAGGCATGGACGCCATCATGGTGTTTTCCGGTCAGGTGGATACCTGCCACCGGGGCTTCCCGGATGAGAATGCCCTGTGGCCCGGCAGCGGAAAGGGGTACTGCGATTTCAATCACCTGGTCTGGCGCGCGGCAGGCTACGGCTTGGACGTGTATATCTACAGCCATGTGATCACCGACATGCATCCCGACGAGGAAGGAGCAAGGACCTACTACGAAGCCTCTTTCGGCAGCATGTTCCGCCGCTGTCCCGGCCTCAAGGGCATCATTTTTGTGGGCGAATGCTTTGAATTTCCCTCCAAAGACCCCCATACCACCGGCGTGCGTATCCAGAAAAAGGATGAAAAGGATCCCCGGCCTTCTCCCGGCTGGTACCCCTGCTATGATTACCCCGCAATGGTCACGCTGGTGCGGGATGTGATCCGGGCGGAGAGACCCGACGCCGATATTGTGTTCTGGACCTATAACTGGGGCTATGTGGAAAAGGAGGCGCGTCTTGCGCTCATCCGCGATTTGCCCACGGATATTTCGCTGCTGGTCACCTTTGACATGTTCGAGGTGTTCCATGACGAAAAGGGCCGTCCCTACCGCATTGACGATTATTCCGTGTCCTTTGCAGGCCCCGGGCAGTACTATGTGAGCGAGGCGGAGGAAGCCAAAAGGCGGGGCATTCGTCTCTACAGCATGACCAACACCGGCGGCCGCACCTGGGATAACGGCGCAGCGCCCTATCTGCCCGTGCCGCAGCAGTGGCACAAGCGCTATGCCGCCATGCGCGATTCCTATGCGCAGCACAATTTGTGCGGCCTGATGGAAAACCATCACTTCGGCTGGATGCCCTCGTTCCTGACGGAATACGCCCGCAATGCCTTTGATCTGGGCGGCGTGGATGATGATGAAATGCTGAAAAAGATCGCCCTGAGGGACTGGGGCAGGGAAGCGGATACCGCCATCCGGGCGTGGCAGTACTTTACGGAGGGTATTCGGCTGGTGGTGGCGGCGGACTGCGACCAGTACGGCCCCTACCGCTGCGGGCCCACCTATCCGCTGCTGTTTGATCAGAAGAAGGAGGAATTACACCTGCCCTCCCCGGAATACGCCAGCCACGGCGGCTTCGGCATCATTTTCCCCATCTATCCCGACAACATCTTTGAAAAGACGGATTTTACATTGCTGCGCTATGAGCGGGTGATGCGGGTGGAGGATTTGTTCCATCAGGGGCTCGCGCTGCTGAACGAGGCGGCAGACAGGCTGCATGCGCCTGCCGGCAGTGAGGTCAGATCCCAGTGCGCTGTGGCAGGATTCCTGCACAGCACCTATGTGACGGCGAAACACGTGATGAAGTGGACCATCCTCAAATCCCTGCTCCGTGCGGCGGCAAAGGGCGAAACCCACGAACGGGAACAGGAACTCTACGAAGCCGTCGGAAACCCCGAAAAGGATGTGCAGGTGCTGGCCAAATGGATGCACGATGTAGCGGATGCGGAAACGGTCAACGTGAACCGTACGCTGCTTTACCAGCAGGAAGACAGCCGCATCGGCTTTGAACCTACCATGGAATATATCTTTGCCTCCGAACAGGCGGCGTGGAAGAACAGGGAAACGCAGGAATCCTTGCGCCGGCTGGATGTCTTTGCGGCAAAGAGAAGCACGGAGGCATAACATGGAATACAGACTGGAAAAAATGGCCGAGTTTTTTGAAAACCGGCTGGATGGCTACGATGCCCATATGCTCAATGAAATTGATTCAGCCGGAGAATTCTACGCCTTCACGGCGTCCTGTCTGCCTAAAGAATGCTGCCATGTGCTGGACCTGGGCTGCGGTACGGGTCTGGAAATGGAATTCTACTTGAAAAGCAATCCGGATGCCCATATCACGGGGATTGACCTTTCCTATGGCATGCTGGAGGAAATGAAAAAGAAGTTCGATCCGGCGCAGATCACGCTGATCCGGGGCTCTTACTTTGACGTGCCATTTGGCGAAGGAGTCTACGATGCCGCAGTATCGGTGGAATCGCTGCACCATTTCACGGAGGAAGAAAAAATACCCCTGTACAGAAAACTGCACGGGGCATTAAAGGAGAACGGGTACTTTATCCTGACCGACTATTTTGCCGATAGCGGGGAGCAGGAACGGTTCTTCCAAAGCGAACTGATCCGCATGAAAAAGGAACAGGGCCTTGCGGACCATGTGTTCTATCACTACGATACGCCCTTTACCGCAGCGCACGAAATGCAGTGCCTGCGGGATGCCGGTTTTTCCTATGTGGAGGAAATGCAATCCTGGGGCAGTACCCACACCCTGAAGGCCATGAAATAACCGCACGGAAACATAAAACCAAAGCACCGGGTGCATGCCTCTCTATGGCTGCAACCGGTGCTGTTTATGTTGAATCAATATACTTTACCCCCAGCGTCCGTCGGGTACGTTTTGCCAGTTGTGGGCAAGCATGCGGTCGCACTCTTCCTCGGTAATGGTGAGAATGGTGCCGTGCTTGAAACCGTAGGGGAAGGAAAAGCTTTCATCGCTGCGGGCAAAACGGCCTTCGGACAGCTTATTGGCCAGGAAGGGCACATAGCCCTGTCCGGCGCCCTGCACGCCGTAATAGTCAATGAACAGCGCCCAGCGCCCGTCGTCCAGCTTGACGGCGGTGGGGGCTTCGTACACCCCTTCCTGCACGGAAAGCATGCTTTGGCTGAAGTTTTCCACCACGGTGAAGGGGCCGGTCACATGATCGCCCTGCAGCAGCATGACCCGGTTGGGGGTTTTGTCGCTTTTGATGAAGAGGAAGTATTTCCCGTCCTCCTCGTACATGGCAGAGTCGATGCAGCCGCCCATGCCCTCCTCCTTCCGGTAAAGGCACTGGGGCGCGGTGTAGTGGATAAAATCCTTGGTGCGGTTGTAGTAGATGCCCATGGGGCCAAAGTGATTGCTTTTGTGGCAGCAGGACCAGTGCAGCACGTAATCGTCCTGCTCCTTGTCGTAAATCACGTCCGGCGCCCACACGCAGCCGCAGTCCGCATCGCCCAGGGTGACCATTTCTTCCTCCGACCAGTGCACAAGATCGTCTGACACCCAGTGGCCCAGATCCTTACTGCCTTTGGTGCAGCAGTTGTGCCAGGAATGGCTGTACTTGCCCCGCATGCCGAAAGACAGGCTCAGATCGGTGGCAAAAATGTGAAATTTGCCCGTTTTTTTGTCCCGGATGACGGTCATATCCCGCACGCCGTGATCGCCGTAATAGGCCCACAGAACGGGCTTTCCGCCATTGAGCGCTTGCCAGTGGAAGCCGTCGCGGCTCACGGCAAAATGCACCTGCTCGCCCTCGGGGGAGGTGGTTTCGCGGAAGTGAACAAAGAGATAGTTCTGCATATGAATTCTCCCTTCAGGTTCAAAAATGGCCTTTCAG
>JAFYLS010000062.1 GCA_017550035.1 Clostridia bacterium | reverse complement strand
GCCGGCAAAGAGGATCTGCGCCCCGTTATGCAAACAGGTGATGGAGCCGTCCGACCGGTTGAAGCGGAAGCATTTCATCACGCCCAGCCGGTCCGCCGCCTTCATGATCTCGTTCATGCAGCTGTTTTTCAGCGTGCGGGCCACCTGCCGCGCCACCAGAATATTGCGCCCCATGAGGCAGTCCAGTACGCAGCGGGAAGCGAGAAACACGCTCTTTCCGCTGCCCGCGCCGCCAAAGAAAATCTGGTAGCGGTGCATGTCCGTAAGGCTCTGCCGGTACGCCGCATTAAACACCCGTTTATCCACCGCTACCCGCATTGTGCCGTACCTGCTTTTTTCATTCGGTAAAGGTCACCTCCACGTGCCCGGAATCCGGCATATCCCCCTCTTCCCGGAAATGATCGCAGAAAAGAGCGGCGGCCTTGAACACATCGGCATTGGAAGCAGTTTCATCCATGAGCAGTTTTTCAAGCCGCATGAGGATCAGTTTTTCGATCCTGCGCTTTCGCATTTTGCTGCCGTTTTTCACGCTACACATCCTTTCTGCCCATTTGGGAAAACCTGTTGGGAAAGAAAAAAGACGGGATGCGTTTTGCATCTCGCCTTTTCAACTTCGTATATAGTATACACCTGAATTTGTCCAGCAACACGACATATTTTTGCAGCCGAATGGTCAATCCGGGGCCAGATATGTTATAATAAGCCGAAATCATCATGGAAGAGGTAGGGTACCCTTGCTCAGAATCAACGGTCTGAAAATGAAACTTTCCTTTACCCAGGCGGACCTTCTTTCCGCCTGCGTAAGGAAACTGAAAATATCCCCGGACATGATCAAAACGCTGACGGTTTACAAGCGCAGCGTGGACGCCCGGGATAAAAACGACGTGCACTTTGCCGTCACGGCGGATATTACCGTAAAGGACGAAAACATCGTCATGCAAAAAGCGCCCCGGGGCGCCTGCATGCCGGTGAAGCCCTATGCGCCGGTGGCGCGTGAAAAACTGCCTGCCGTGCCGGAAATGCGGCCCGTGGTGGTGGGTCTTGGCCCCTGCGGACTGTTTGCCGCGCTGACGCTGGCACGGGCCGGCGCCTGCCCCATTGTGCTGGAGCGGGGCGAACCGGTAGAAAAGCGCCACCGCACGGTGGAAACCTTTTTCCTTGACGGCACCTTGGATGAAGACAGCAACATCCAGTTCGGCGAAGGCGGTGCCGGCGCATTTTCCGACGGCAAACTGACCACCGGCATCAAGGACCCAAGATGCCGGGAGGTTTTGCACACGCTGGTGGAATACGGCGCGCCGGAAGAAATCCTCTGGGAAGGCCGTCCCCACATCGGCACGGACAAACTGCCCGCCACGGTATCCAATATCCGCAGGGAAATTGAACGCCTGGGCGGCACGGTGCTCTTTTCCACCAAGCTCATTTCCATCCATACCGAAAAGAACGTGCTGCGCTCTGTCACGATCCAGAAGGGTCTGGAGAAGCAGGAAATCCCCTGTGAAAAGCTGATCATCGCCATCGGCCACAGCGCGGACGATACCCAGAAAATGCTCTTTGAAAGCGGGCTGGACATGGTGCGCAAACCCTTCTCCGTGGGCGCGCGCATCGAGCATCCCCAGAGCCTCATCAACAAAAGTCAGTACGGCAAATTCGCCTCCTCTCCCTACCTGCCTGCGGCGGAATACCACTTGAGCACCCGCCTCAGCGACGGCCGAGGCGCCTACACCTTCTGCATGTGCCCGGGCGGCACGGTGGTGGGCGCGGCCAGCCGCAAGAACGCCGTGTGCGTCAACGGCATGAGCGCCTTTGCCCGCGACGGCGAAAACGCCAACGCCGCACTGCTGGTGGACGTAAGGGTGGAGGATTTCCCCGACGAACATCCTCTGTCCGGCTACGCGCTGCAGCGTGTGTGGGAAGAAAAGGCCTACCGGGCCGGCGGCGGCAATTACAAAGCGCCCTGCCAGCGGGTAGAAGATTTCTTTTTGAACCGGGATTCTTCCCATACAGGCAATCTGGTAAAGCCCACCGTGAAGCCCGGCGTGACCCCCGGCAATTTGAAAAGCGTTTTGCCCGACTTTGCGTATAAGGGTCTTCAGGAAGCCATCCGCAATTTTGACCGGCAGCTCCACGGCTTTGCCCATCCGGACGCATTGCTCACCGGCGTGGAGGCCCGTTCCTCCTGCCCCGTGCGTTCCCCCCGCGATGCATTCGGCGAGGGCAGCATCCGCGGCATTTACCCCTGTGGCGAAGGCGCAGGCTATGCCGGCGGCATCATGAGCGCGGCGGTGGACGGCATTCGCGGTGCCGAGCACGTGCTGCGCGACCTGAAGGACGCCCGTTAACAGAAAGGATTTTTCCGCCTGATGAATATGATCAAAAAACTTTCCGCCCTCTTGCTGGTGCTTTTGTCCCTGTTCACCTTCACCGGCTGCGATATGGACGCCGAAACGGCGCTGAACCTGACGGAAAGCTTGCTTTCCGCCGTGCTGGAGGAAGATAACGCTTCCTATTCCTATTCCGACCCTTACGGCTATACCGATTCCGATCCCCTTCCCTTTGAACCGGACGACAATGACTACAAAACGCTGGTCGAAGAGGACGGCTGGTATGACGACGTGGAAACGGTGGCGGCCTACCTGATCGCCTACGAAGAACTGCCGGATAATTACCTGACCAAGAAGGAAGCAGAATCTCTTGGCTGGGTCAGCAGGGAGGGCAACCTCTGGGAAGTGGCCGAGGGCATGTCCATCGGCGGCGATTATTTTGGCAACTACGAAGGGCTTTTGCCCCAGGGCAAATACCGGGAGTGCGATATCGATTACGAAGGCGGCTACCGGGGCGAAGAAAGGCTCATCTATACCACCCAGGGCGACCTTTACATCTACTACACCGACGACCACTATGAAACCTTTGAACTGATCTATGCGGAAGGAGAATGACCGTGGCAGCAAAAAGGAAAAGAAACCCTGTCACCGTATTGCAATTCAATTCCCGCGGCCGGGCGCCGCTCATGGATGAGTACCTTCCCGCCCCCGAAAGGGAAGTGACCACCCTTTACATGCAGCCCGAACCCGAGGAGCACGACCCCTGGTGGTGGGAGGGCATTGAAGACTTGCCCGACGACGCCATCATCATGTTCAAGCCGCTTGAAAGCATCAGCAAGTACGACCGTATTGAGATTGACTGCCGTAATTGGACAAACCGCCTTGTCATGTACGAGGACCTGAACAAAATTCTGCACTTTTCAGACAAGTTCCAGTTTGACCTTTACACCCTGGCGGACGAACTGGCTGCATCCCGCTATCTCATTACTTTATTGTGGGCAGAAGTTCCCCTGACGCATATGAAGCAGCACTTTGTGCACACCCTGGATGTCCTGTGGGAAATGCGGGCGCTGGAGGATGTGCACCAGAGGGATGTGCGGGATTCCTTTGATTCCTTTATGGAAGTGGATTTCCTCGCCGGCGATACCCCGGAAAGGCCTTTTCACAATCCCCCCGTGCAGATCATTGAATTTCCGCAAATCGAACCCATGTGGTGACATGCAAATGACAGCCTTTGCTCCCCTCCAAAGGGCAGGCTGTCACTTTTTAATATGTAGCATCATATTATGATGATTGACTTTTTTTCAATTTATGTTGTATGCTTGAAAAGGCTGTGATTCAACAGTTTTTATCACTCAACAAAAGGAGCGTTTTGCATATGAAAATGGGCGAACTGGGACGCACCGTCAATCTGGGCGTCATTGGCGTTGGCGGCCGCGGCTGGGGTCAGGTGGAAGTGCTGGCTCAGATGAAGGACGTGTGCATCAAGGTGATCTGCGACAAGCATCAGGACCGCGTGGATAACCTGATCGAATACCTGCACAAGGAAAACCTGGTGGATTATCCCATCGACGGTACGCTGGTGGACGAAGAAGTGCTCTGCCGCGACGATATCGAAGCCGTGGTCATCATGAGCGACTGGGAAACCCATATTGATCTGGCCATCCGCGCCATGCGTCACGGCAAATACGTGGCCATGGAAGTGGGCGGCGCTGCCTCCGTCAACGAATGCTGGGAAATGGTGCGCACTGCGCAGCAGACCGGCCTGGACGTGATGCTGCTGGAAAACTGCTGCTACAACAACGAAGAAATGGCGCTGCTCAACATGGTGCGTGCCGGCGTGTTCGGCGAAATCGTGCACTGCAAGGGCGGCTACCAGCATGACCTGCGCGACGAAATCGGCTGGGGCGATGAAAACCGCCACTACCGCCTGCATAACTTCCTCAACCGCAACGGCGAACTGTATCCCACCCATGAAATGGGCCCCATCGCCAAGTATCTGGATCTGAACTACGGCAACCGCATGGTGTCTCTGGTGTCCATGGCGTCCAAGGCCGTGGGTATGAACGACTACCTGCGCCGCGAACGTCCCGACTGCGCCCATGCCAATGCCACCTTCCGTGAAGGCGACATCGTGACCACCATGATCAAGTGCGCAAACGGCGAAACCATCGTGCTCACCCACGACTGCACCCTGCCCCGCCCCTATTCCCGCGGCGGCCACATCCAGGGTACCCGCGGCCTGTGGCAGGAAGACAACCGCCGCATCTATATCGAAGGCGAAGCCTCCGAAGTGATCGACGGCTGGCTGCACGTGGGCGTGGATGACAAGGAATGGATGGACAAGTACAAGAGCGACCTGTGGAAGGAATACGAAGAATTCGGTCTGCGCGGCGGTCACGGCGGCATGGACTATCTGGTGTTCCGCGGCTTCATCGAAGCCCTGCAGCAGAAGACCCACTTCCCCATCGACGTGTATGACACCGCTGCCTGGATGGCCATCACCGCGCTGAGCGAAGATTCCATCGCCAACGGCTCCATGCCCGTTGCCTTCCCCGACTTCACCGACGGCAAGTGGATGCTGCGCAAGGACGAAGCCGTGGGCCCCTACAAGCTCGGAAAATAACCCTGCCTTTATTCGCCCCAATATTCATTGGGGCGATTTTTGCAGATTTGTGCCATAATGTACATCTGACAGAATGGGTTACTGAACCAATCCCTCCGTCTTCTCGCTTCGCTCGAATCCACCTCCCTTTCGACAAGGGAGGCTTCCAAAAGGCCCCCTTGTTGAAAGGGGGCTCCCGCGTAGCGGGTGGGGGATTGGCCGGCTGAGCCGCCAGCTATTTTCGACCATATTGGCACAAAGCCACCCCCTCATCAGGGGAGCCCTTTGGAAGGCCCCCTTGTTGAAAGGGGGCTCCCGCGCAGCGGGGGGGATTGGGCGGTTGAGCCGTCAGCCATTTTCGACCATCTTGGCGCAAAGCCACCCCCTCATCAGGGGAGCCTTTTGAAAGGCCCCCTTGTTGAAAGGGGGCTCCCGCGCAGCGGGTG